>DAOUMG010000126.1:0-26291 GCA_034411935.1 Dehalococcoidaceae bacterium | reverse complement strand
TAAATTATGCTTAAAGTGGTAGTCCGCCAGCCCCTGCCAGAAGTGCCCGCTGAACAGGGTGCCATCGAAATCAAAGAAGGCGGCGATTTGTTTTTGCTGCGCCATAGGTAATTCTTAAATCAAAACTCTTTCCTGAGTTTCTTATAGGTATCTGCCAGCGCCTCGTTGACAACATTCGTATCGCCGATTACCGGCATAAAGTTGGTATCGCCCTTCCAGCGCGGCACGATGTGGGTATGGATATGTTTATCTACCCCGGCGCCGGCCACCCGTCCGCAGTTTAATCCTATATTAAAACCTTCCGGCTTCATAACCTTCTTGAGGACGCCTACACCCCTGCTTACCAGGGCGAAGTGCTCGTTTCTTTCTTCCTCCGTAAGCTCGTCGATAGCGGCGGTGTGGCGGTAGGGGGCTACCATCAGGTGCCCCGCGTTATATGGGTAGAGGTTCATCAAAACAAAGTTTTTCTCGCCGCGGTAGAGGATTAAGTTTTCTTCGTCCTTACCTTCAGAGGGTTTCTCACACAGTATACAGCCTTTATCTATACCCTTTTCTATATACTTGATGCGCCACGGCGCCCACAGGTGTTTCATAGCCTCTATTTTAGCGTCAGGCACAGGATTGGTCAAAAGATTTTCGCCGATTCACCGTCTTTAAGGTATAATGCCTTCCCGGAGGTTGTCCTTGAATTACCCTGATGACATACTTTTAAAAGTCCAGAAACCTGCCCGCTACACCGGCGGCGAGTGGAACAGCGTCGTCAAGGACTGGCAACAGGTAGATATCAAGGTCGTCCTGAGCTATCCCGATGCTTACGAAATCGGCATGTCCAATGTGGGTCTGGCTATCCTCTACGGCATCCTGAACAAGCGCCCGGACACGCTCGCCGAGCGGGTGTTCGCCCCCTGGACGGATATGGAAACCGAGCTAAGGGCAAGCAAGCTACCCCTTTTAAGCCTTGAGACGGGGCATCCTCTGGGTGAATTTGATATCGTCGGCTTCTCGCTAGGCTACGAGCTGACCTATACCAACGTGCTTAACATGCTGGATTTGGCAGGTATCCCTGTGCTGGCAACCGAAAGAAACGAAAGCCACCCGCTGATAATCGCCGGCGGCGGCTGCGCCCTCAACCCCGAGCCGATGTCGGATTTCATCGACGCTTTTATAATCGGCGATGGCGAAGAGGTGCTCCTTGAGTTCATAGAAGTATTCAAAACCTGTAAAAAAGAGGGTCTCTCAAGAGAGGAGCTACTGCTTAAGCTCGCCCTGGTAGAAGGCGTTTATATACCGCGCTTTTATACCCCCGAATATAATGCCGACGGCACAATCAAAGAAATCTTACATAACGGCAGCGTTCGTCCCTCTATAGAAAGGCGCCTGGTTGAAAAATTGCCGCCGCCGTTTACAGATTTCGTAGTGCCGTACATAGAAATAGCCCAGGACAGGGGGGCCGTTGAGATTAGCCGTGGCTGCAGCCGCGGTTGCCGCTTCTGCAATGCCGGAATTATCTACCGCCCGGTACGGGAACGCCCCCAGGACGAAATCTCAAACGCCATCGGCGAGATAATCTCAGGCTGCGGCTATGATGAGGTTTCACTTCTTTCCCTTAACACCAGCGATTACACAAATATAGAAGAGCTGGTAACAAATACCAGCAACGCCTTCAGCGACCAGAACTTAGCTATCTCGCTACCCAGTTTGCGTATCAACCGGACCTCAGTCAACCTGGTCAACTGCCTGGCACACCGTAAGAAGATGGGGTTGACCTTCGCTCCCGAGGCGGGCAGCCAGAGACTGCAGCGGGTGATAAACAAGCTGACCTCGGAAGAAGAGTTTATGAACACAGCCTCGGCTGCCTTCGAGAGCGGCTGGACGACGCTGAAACTCTACTTCATGTTCGGCCTGCCCACCGAAGAAATAGAGGATATAGACGGCATTATAAACTTGATAAATAGCGTTTATTCCATAGCCAGAAAGACGCCCGGCAGAAAGCCGCGGATAAGAATAAGCCTGGCAACCTTCGTCCCCAAACCCCATACCCCCTTTCAATGGACAGCTCAGGAGAGTAAAGAGAAACTTGAAGCTAGGCTCAAGCATTTGAGGCAGGGCATCAGGCAACGCGGCGTCGAGCTATCCTGGGATAACACGGAAACCAGTTTGCTTGAAGCCGTATTATCAAGAGGCGACAGGCGAATCGGCAGGGTAATACAGCTTGCCTGGCAAAGCGGAGCTACCTTCGACGCCTGGAGAGAGCGCTTTGATTACCAAAAGTGGCTGAAAGCTTTTAATGAAACCGGCCTCGACCCGGCCTTCTACGCCTACCGGAAGCGCCCGCTTGATGAGAAGTTCCCCTGGTCACATTTAAGCAGCGGGGTAAGCGAAGCCTTCTTAAAGAGAGAATACCGGCGCGCTTTAGAAGGCGAACCTACCGGCGACTGCCGCAGCCAGAAATGTAACACCTGCGGTCTTGAGAAAAAATCAGCCAAGTGCCGCGCTAAACTCTCCGAAAGCTAATCGAAACAGGTTATGGCTACCACCCGGTCGCCCTCTTCCAGCCGCATCAGGCGGACTCCCTGGGTACTCCGCCCCTGGATGGTGATGCCCATGGTCGGGTCTTTCTCCCTGACCGGTGTACGGGTGATGATGCCTTCGGCGGAAATTATCATCAGTTGCTGGCAGTCTTTGACCACCCGGGCGCCAACCACCTCGCCTGTTTTCTCGACGACGCTGAAGGTTCTGACACCGCTACCGGAGCGCTTCTGCCTGGGGTAATCACTGGCAGGGGTAAGCTTACCGTAGCCGCCTGCGGTAACTACCAGGACATAGTCGCCGGGGTGCATGACATCCATACTGACCACTCTATCGCCGGCGTCCAGGCGTATCGCCCGCACGCCTCCGCTGGCTCTTATGCTGGCTCTTACGCTATTTACCGGAAAGGTGATGGATTGGCCTTTTTTAGTGACTATTACGATATCGTCATTTTCGGTAGCCCGGTTGGCGGCGATAAGCTCATCACCTTGAAGCATATCCATGGCAATCAGGCCGCTTGAGCGTACCGCACTAAATTCCCCAAGGGAGGTCTTCTTTATCTCGCCCATGCTGGTAGTCATTAGCATATAGCTATCTTCTTTGAACTCGCTTAAAGCCACCATAGCCGTAATCCGCTCGTCTTCGGCTACCGGGAAAAGGTTGACCACCGCCATGCCCTTGGAGATGCGGGAAGTATCTGCCGGTATTTCATAGCATTTAATGCTGAATATCTTGCCGCGACTGGTGAAAAACATAATGGTATCGTGGGTATCTGCCACCGCCAGCAGCCTGACGGCATCCTGGTCTCTGGTGACCATACCGATTATCCCTTTGCCACCGCGATGCTGCACGCGGAAAGCCTGCGAGGGCACCCTTTTTACGAAGCCGCGGTTACTAAGGGTAACCACCATTACCTGGTGAGGAATCAGGTCTTCCTCGCTGAACTCGATAACTCCCTGCTCAAGCACCTCGGTTTGGCGCTCGTCGGCATATTTTGTCTTGACCTCGCCCGTCTCATCTTTTATCAGCCCCAGTATCCTCTTGGGATTAGCCAGCAGGTCTTCCAGATATGAAATGGTCTTTAAGACCTCGGCATATTCTTCAAGTATCTTCTTTCTCTCAAGGGAAGCCAGACGCCTGAGTTGCAAATCTAAAATTGCCTGCGCCTGGATACCGGACAGGCCGAATTCCTCGCATAGCTTGACCTTAGCCTCTTCTACGCTGGGCGACTTCTTAATTACAGCGATTATCTGGTCTATATTATCCAGGGCGATTTTCAAACCCTCAAGAATATGGGCCCTTTCCCTGGCTACTTTAAGCTCAAACTTGGAACGTCTGGTGATGACCTCCCTGCGAAAGTCCATGAAGTACTTCAGGGCTTCCTTGAGGCTGATTACCTTGGGCTGGCCGTCGACCAGAGCCAGCATATTGACGAAAAAGGATGACTGCATGGCGGTGTACTTATAGAGGTTGTTGAGTAATTTCTGCGGCTGGACTTCTTTCTTAAGTTCAATAACGATCCGCATCCCCTGACGGTCGGACTCGTCTCGCAGCTCGCTGATGCCGACCACCTTGCGCTCCTTGACCAGATCGGCGATACGGCTTATAAGAGCCGCTTTATTAGTCTGGTAGGGGAGCTCGGTGACGATAATCTGGCGGCGGCTGCTATCGGTAGCCTCGGTAGTGTAAGCCCGCGCCCGCAGTACGACCTTACCGTGCCCGGTGGCGTAGGCGCTTTTGATGCCGTCTCTCCCCAGGATAAGCCCTCCGGTGGGGAAATCGGGCCCTTTTACTATCCTGGTTAGCTCATCAATGCTTGCCTCAGGGTTATCTATAAGATAAGCAATAGCGTCGCATATCTCTCCCAGGTTATGGGGCGGTATATTGGTAGCCATGCCTACTGCGATGCCGGAGCTACCGTTAACCAGCAGATTGGGTAACCTGGAAGGCAGAACGGTAGGTTCTTCGAGGCTATCGTCGAAATTGGGCATGAAGTTAACCGTGTTTTTATCTATATCTAAAAGCATCTGCTCTGAAATCTGTGCCAGCCGCGCCTCGGTATAGCGCATGGCTGCCGGCGGGTCGTTATCGACGCTGCCGAAGTTACCCTGACCGTCTATCAGCATATAGCGCATCGAGAAGTCCTGAGCCATACGCACCATGGCATCATAAACAGAAGCGTCACCGTGGGGATGATACTTACCTAAAACCTCGCCGACGATGCGGGCGCTCTTTTTATGAGCCGTATTGGGCCTGATGCCCATCTCGTTCATAGCATAGAGGATACGGCGGTGTACCGGCTTCAGCCCGTCCCGCACATCCGGCAGTGCCCGGGAAACGATTACGCTCATAGCGTAATCCAGGTACGATCTTTTCATTTCATCTTCTATATTTACCGGCCTGGTTTTACCGATAACCATAAGTGTTCCTCCTAATCAATCTTCTTCCTCTTCATCTGTATCCTCCAGGCTTTCATCGGAGAGCATCTCTTCCTCTTCATCCTCGTCTATCCCGTAAGAATCTCCTCCGGCGATTGCTTCTTTATACTCCGTTTCCTGCCCAATTACCTGTTCATCTATATACGGCCTGAGGCTCAGCGAGCCTCTGGACGGGAAGGAGAGCCTACCTGATTGCGAAGGGTGCTGATAGGTTTCTCTTATGATAACCACCAGCCTGTCCTCCGAAGCGCTGACTACGGTTATAGAATAGTGGTTGCCGCCATTTATAAACTTCACCAGGCGGCGGCTGTGAGCTGCTTCAACCCTTCCCAGATAGATACCGCTACCGTTTTCCACCAGCAGGGAAGAGCCGTCTACTTTCAGGCTCAGTTTATCACCGGCATCGACCTTAGCTAGCGTCTCTTTATCGGCCAGGTGGTCCAGGTTAACCACCCCCGCCTTGCCTATCTCTTCTATAAAAACATTGGGCTCAACCGGAGGGGAAGCATCTTCACTGGCAACGGCTACCTCCCCCAGAGTCTCCAGACGGCGCAGGTTCTTTTCGGCGATAGCGTTATAGGGGTCCAGCTCGACCGCCCTGTTATAAGCCTGGCGGGACAGCTGGTACTGGCCAAGCTCCATACAAGCCCTCCCCAGGCGGTTATGGGCTTCGATATCGTTGGGGAAACTTTCAATGATAGTCTGGTTAACTATTGCCGCTTCACGCCAGCGGCCTTCCATAGCCAGACTAACGGCATGCTTACTTGAGTGCCGCCGTTGTTTAGTAAGTTCCTCTTCCCGAAACGGCATTAAAACCTCGCTTTAAATGAGTTCCGCCCAGGTTATTTAGCCTATTATTTTACCCCAGTTGGGAATAGCAAACAAGTTAAGGAAGACGCATTATTTTAAGGTCTTACGATAGCCCCAAATTGACACGGCGGCGCCGTCTATGCTAGTTTTAAACCATATCTTTTAGTACCAAACCGGGTTTAACCAAAGCGAAAGGGGAACCTATGAAGGAAAAAGTTGAAGCAGTGCTGGATAAAATACGCCCCAGCCTTGAAGCCGACGGCGGTAATGTAGAGCTAGTCGATGTTAAGGACGGGGTCGTTAAGGTAAAATTAACCGGTGCCTGCGCCGGCTGCCCTATGTCCACCATGACGCTGAAAAACGGCATCGAGCGAATTTTGAAAAAAGAAATCCCCGAAGTTAAAGAGGTAGTCTCCGCCTAGTCTTTTTAGCCTTTAGCTACTTACCCTGCTCAAGTGCGAAGGCTTTGTGCAGGGCTTTGACGGCGTCTTTCACCCTATCCTCGCTGATGATACAGGTTATTCTAATCTCCGAGGTAGTTATCAGCTGGATGTTTATCCCATCGCGGCTCAAGCTACCGAACATGGTGGCGGCGTAACCGGGTGCATTCTGCATACCGGTACCGATGACGCTCACTTCCCCCAGCCTGGTATCGCTCAAGAACTCCCGGGCGCAGATTTCGCTGGCAATAGGTTTTATTACCTCTATCGCTTTGTCCAGGTCGCCTTTGGCTACCGTAAAAGTCAGGTCTGTAATTTTTTCAACGCTGGCGTTTTGGACGATGGTATCGACGCTGATGCCGGCCTGTGCCAGGGGCTCGAAAATAGCGGCGGCGATACCCGGCCGGTCGGGAACGCCGACGACGGTTATTTTAGCCACATCCATATTATAAGTTATAGCGGTTACTCTGTTGCGCACTTCCATAGATGCTCCTCCGTGAATTAGTGTACCCGGCTTGTTATTAAAGCTGGAGGCCACCAGAATGGGAATATTAAACAGCTCTCCCAGCTCGACGGCTCTGGGGTGCATTACCCGGGCGCCGTAGCTGGCCAGCTCCAGCATCTCTTTATAGCCAATTTCGTCCAGTATCCTAGCCCCTTTAACTATCCGTGGGTCGGCGGTGTAGACGCCGTCAACATCTGTATAGACCTGGCATTCCTTTGCCTTCAGACCGGCGGCCAGAGCCACCGCGGTTGTATCCGAGCCGCCGCGCCCCAGTGTGGTGACATCCATCTCCTCAGTGATGCCCTGAAAACCGGCCACGATGACTACATTGCCATTTTCAAGCTCTTTGTTTATCCGCTTCGGGCTAAAGTCCACGATACGCGCCCGGTTATAGGCAGCGTCCGTCCTGATGCCCGCCTGGGCGCCGCTTAAGCTTATCGCCGGGCAGCCCAATTCCCTTAAGGCCATCGCCAGAAGGGTGCTGGAGACGATTTCGCCGGTGGAAAGAAGCACGTCAAGTTCGCGCTCAACCGGTTTTTTTGTAACCTGACAGGCAAGTTTAATTAAATCGTCGGTGGTATCGCCCATTGCCGAGACGACCACCACCACATCATCGCCTTTCTCCCTGGCAGAATGGATGCGCCGGGCGACCTTCTTTATTTTACCGGCATCGGCCACCGAGGTACCACCGTATTTCTGAACGATTAAAGCCATTTTTTATTTCACCAGTTTATTTATAATAGCAAAGCCCGGCTTAATAGAAAAGCCCGTCTCCGTAGCTTCGGCCTCGGTAAAGCTACCGGCGCCGTTTGCTTTAAAGCCGGGCCCCCACAGCAGGAAGGGCACCGGCTCGGCGGCATGGGTTTTTATTTTTATAGGCGTCGGGTGGTCCGGCATCACCAGTACCCTTAGACTATCCTTTCTATACTGAGCGATTCGGCCGACCACCTCTTTATCAATCCTCTCGATGGCTTTCACCTTGGCATCTATGTCGCCGGCATGAGCCATCTCGTCCGGCGCCTCTATATGGATTACTTCCAGATCGTTATCACCCAGTGCCCTGATAGCGCCCTCAGCCTGGGCGGCATAGTCGTTATCCGGGCCGTCGCTAACTCCCGGGATATCCAGTATCTCAAGCGCCATCATTCGTCCCAGCCCCTTTAGTAAATCTACTCCCGAAGTGAGCGCCCCTTTAACACCATAAACCTGTTCAAAAGGCGGCATATCAGGTACCGGGCCGCTGCCCCAGAATAGCCAGATATTTGTAGCCGGAATCTGCCCCCGCGCCACCCGTGCCATGTTTAAAGGATGTTCTCCTAATAAGACTTCGGCTTCTTTCATCAGCTTTCTTAAAAAAGCGCTGCCCTTGCCACCGGGCAGGTATTGCTCAACTTTCTTATCGGGGATATCATGAGGCGGCGTACAGATTGCCTTAAGCGTCTCCTGATGCCCCTTTATTTTAAGTAGCTGCCGGTAGCCGACACCGGGGTAAAAGCGCACGTTCTTACCGCCCAGCTCTTCGTTCAAATCATCAACCAGCCCGGAGGCTTCTTCCGAGGAGATATGGCCGGCGCAGTAGCTCCACATCCGGCCGTTCTTAAGAGCTACCAGGTTACAGCGGAAAACCACCTCGTCATCGCTAATAGGAACGCCTATACTGACCGCCTCGATAGCCGCCCGCCCTTTATAGTATATTTTAGGGTCATAACCTAAAACGGACATACAGGCACAGGCGCTGGAAGGCTCCATCCCTTCGGGCACGGTGGGCGTCATTCCCAACATGCCCTCTTTAACCATTTTGTCCAAGTTAGGCGTCCGTGCCAGCTCAAGGCAGGTCTTACCACCCCGTTCGGGCAGCGGCCAGCCGGAAGCTCCGTCTATTATTAAAATTATATATTTCATCTACCTTGCCCTAAAATTTAATTCCGCCTATAATAAAAGCTCTTCGGGGCGTAGCGCAGCCTGGTTAGCGCGCAGCGTTCGGGACGCTGAGGTCGGCGGTTCAAATCCGCCCGCCCCGACCATTATTATTCCGCCCCCTTCTTAGCTTCCTCCCAGAGCCGGTTCTGCTGGTCAAAGGACAGTTTACTTAACTCAAGTCCCCGCTGGCGGCACAGCTCTTCCATATAAGCGAATCGCCTGCAGAAACGCCCGCTAGCCTGCCTGAGAGCTGATTCCAGGTCAATTCCCTGCCGCCGGGCTACATTAGCTAGAGTAAACAAAATATCGCCGAATTCGGCAGCTTTTTCTTTATCATCCCCCGCCTTTGAAAGCTCGTCCACTTCCTCAACCAGCTTATCTATTACACCTTCGTCTTCGTCCCAGTCGAAACCGACACGGGCAACCCTTGCCTGTATCTCCTGGCTATAAGCCAGCGCCGGCATTTTCCTGGGCACGTTGGCTAGCAGGGATTTCCCCTCGCCGCGCTCGGTCTTTTTTATTTCTTCCCACTTTTTCAACACCTCTCCGGTACCGCTCACCTCCGTCTCGCCGAAAACGTGGGGGTGACGGCGTATCAGTTTTTTATTTATATCTTCAATGATGTCGCCCAGCTTAAACTCGCCGGCTTCGGTAGCTATCTCGGCGTGGAAGACTACCTGCATCAGCAGGTCGCCCAGCTCGGCTTTCAACTTTTGGTAGTCGGTATCATCAATCGCCTCCAGGACCTCGTAGCATTCCTCCAGCAGGTTTTCACGCATCGAGGCGTGGTTCTGCTCCCTGTCCCAGGGGCATCCGCCCGGGCCTCTCAGCTTCTTGGTAATAGCCACCAGCGATTCGAACTTGCGTAAATCTTCAGGTAAAACCAAGCAAACCTCCGTTTCTTTCCGAGATTATACAAGCTATACTTAAGCGAGGCAATTTAGCATGTTGCGAAATGCTCAATTATTGACCTAATCTACTATTTTCGCCTATCGTATGTTCCCTTATATTTTACCTTGGAATAGTGTATTGGTTGTTAAATGTCTAGTGTTAGTTGATAATCAAATGGGGGATAGAACAACCCAACAATTATCCAAGCATCTGGGTGTTTATGCACTGTACCGACAAAAAAATGGATATCCTTTTCTTGGATCATTTCTTTTTCGTATTTTTTACGGAATGGCTTCTCCCAAGCAACTCCATATTTTAAAAACCATTTATGGTAGGATGCTCCCATTTCCCAATCGGTACATGATAGCGAATGTGATCTACAATACTTATCATCACATGTAAAGTGATATTTAAAGATGTACGGGACTTTTTTTAATTCATTTCTAGGAAGTTTTCCAAACAAAGGATACTGACGTAATTTTGCCCACTCCTCTGCTGTCCATTCTGAGCTAGTAGGCTCAATGGTTAATTTGGTTATTCCTTTTGGCTTGAAGAAGCCCAGAGTAGGAGAACCACTTTGATTTCTTTCGGCTTGAAGATTGCATAAGGATTTAGATTTAAGAGGTTGTACTAATGCTTTCCTCGCCCGCCATTTATTTGCTGACGGTATAGGTGGACAAAGTATCTTGATGGAATCTAAATTAAGCTTGTAGCTTTCCAAGCGTGGGTCAGATGTAGCCCTAATGACTTCTGCTTCAATACACTGATATTTGCTAAAACGTTTATCAGGTTGAAGGAATCGGTACGGTACTGGGAATAGTCTTATCCATTCATTATCATCGGTGATTCCCGCAGTGCAGGATACTTCTATATCTCTGGTTGATGGTATCGGGTAAGTTCTTGTTGTAATGACTATTTTTTTCTTAGTCCACTGATGAGCGCCCACAAAGGTGACTCCTTTGGTAGCACGTAACTATAAATCGCATCCTCTCAAACCAAGTCGCTCAAGTCCTAGAAATAATCTGTGACGATGACACTCCGTAGGGTCGTACTCTTGACACATCAATGCCACTGGGTGATCCATTGAATTAAAGAATTGATCTAGGTTTCTTCCTAATACTCTGGGTAACACATTGGCATCATACCAAGCCCATATTTTGTCTCGGGTATTTTGGCCGACGCTGGTGGCTCTTACATCTCGTGGTACTCCCCAATCCGGTTTGTGTAAGTAAGTAATTCCATTAGATTCCAGTGCATTTTTTAAATTATTTTTACTAAATTCTGGTTTAAAGCGACTCAATGGGGTATAACGTATGTCAACAAGCGTGGCGATTTCTGCATTTATTAACATCTGAACGAAGCTTTTAATATCACGGCCTGAATATCCCACTGTATAAAAGTCCGCCTCTGACGTGCAATGCTCAAGGTTCCAAGCTGCCTTGCTGCGTTTCTGATCGTTAGCTTTCTTATTGGGTAATTTGAGTAGCGTATCAGACAATCCAAAAACCCCTCTCTTAAATTATTTTCCAAGTGATTATACCATGGCTATCCCTTTCTCGTATCAGTTTTATATCGTTCTCCATTCGGTGTACCCACTTATTATTGGGGAATAACTGGGGGAGCTTAGCTGTAGTTCTTATTTCCGTCCAAGTCATAGACCGACCTGAACTTTTCAACACAACTTTAATTTGATCCCGGAAATGTTCATAGGTCATTGGTGCCTTTTTCTTTGGTGTATTCCAATATGGACTTTTGCATTTTGGGCATACCTTTGGCTCTTGGTTAGTATCACGGGGTAACCATTCGTGGCCACATCTCTCACAGCGATAACCCATAACAGTAATTGGTACTCTACCCATAATAAACCTCCGTAGTATATTATTAGTAAAGTATATATTACAAAATAATGTGTGTCAAGTATTGACAATAACTTACCTCTGAAGTAATATACTATCTAGGGATGTTTAGAATGAATAATAACTACAAATAAAAACGCTCCCAGCCCTCCGGCAAGAGTAACTGGGAAGCGAGTAGGAGACAACCATGACGAAGCCCCCAACCACCCATAATTGTGTCACCAAACAGACCGGAAGTCAAGATACCCCTCCATTTGTCAATCAGCTCAAAGCTGTTTTTCAAGTTATTCCTGACGAAGTATTACTAAGGACTCTTAAAACCTATTATGCGGGCAGACAGGGTTATACATATACAGTATTGTGGCAAACATATATAGCAATGGTGATGATGAATATCCCCTCTTTTGCCGCTTTGATCAGGGCTCTATGCGATAATCCTTACCTAGCAGAAGCCTGTGGAATCAGTAGCCAAGATGGAGTTCCATCTAAATTTGCTTATTCTAGGTTCATGCACAAACTCCAAACAGGTAAAAACGTCGTGCTTGTAAAAAATATCATGAGAACCTTAAATCTTAGGTGTTATGATAAGTTTCCTAATTTTGCTAAAAGTGTAGCTATTGATGCAACGGACCTAAAAGCCTGGTCAAATGGTGGGAAAAAAGTGAAATCAGATCCTGATGCTGGCTGGATTATTAAGGCCGATACATCCGGAAAGAAGAAATTCGTTTATGGGTATAAAATGCACCTCATGGTGGACACAACTTACGAAATACCACTAATAGCAAATATTACTAAAGGTAATGTGGCGGATGTTAACAATGCTACCCCACTTCTATCACAAGCACGTTATGTTAGCGGTAAATTTCAGCCAGATCATATCATTTGTGATGCTGGATACAGTAGTGCAAAACTCCGCAGAGTTATCAAAAGACAATGGCATGCTATGCCTGTTATAAGAGCTCCGAAATCGCACAAGAAGTGGCTAGACCAAGAAACTTCGGAATGGAAGGCCATCTTTAATCGTAGAGTAGCCGTTGAAAGGGTATTCGGTAGAATGAAAGACCATAGACGGCTAAACAATATTACCGTAAGGCATCGGCGCAAACTAACGGTTCACAGTCTGATACCAATAATAGTAACACAAGCTTCAGCTTTGGCTTTTCCTGATACACCGAGACGTTGTACCTTTCAGGATATCAGGTATTACTAATGGGGTTCTAAAACAAAGTAAGATATTTTGAAACTAAGTCCTGAATTCGGAAGTAAATCTCTGTTGCATCATCACCATCTAATGAATTGAGAAGTTGGTCTATAGGTGTTCTGAGTTCAGTCTCAACTCGTTTTGCTTCCTCAACGCTTAACGCTCTATCCCAATCAAGCGCAATCATAGAGAAAATACAATTTAAAATAAAAAATGGCACCGGATATTTTGTATCCAATGCCAATTGCTTGCAAATCGCAGCCATCTCTTCTAGGTTATCAACATATAACCCTTTTGCGAGTCTGTCCCTCAGTGTCGTAATGTTCATCTGAAACTTCAATATCTCCAGAGGGCTTTAGAGTAAGAATACTCTCAAAGTCGTACCCTTTATCTCTAAGCATTTGGCTTCCACCCTCGTCACGATCAACGATTGTGAAGACTTTCACCACAGTACACCCGATAGCCTCTGCTGCATCTATCGCCTTTTTGATTGATCCGCCGCGGGTTACCACATCATCAACAATTACAACCTTGCAATTGGCCTTTAGCCCGCCTTCTACGATCCTCTTGGTTCCGTGCTCTTTGTTCTCTTCCCTGACCAGAAAAGTCCGAATGGGTTTTCTTTCCTGATAGCTTACAAGCGATACAACGCTTGCTATTGGAACCGCACCTAGAACTAGACCACCTATGTAATCAGGCTTCAGGCAAACAATTCTATCGTATATATATTTGCCAACCTTATAGGCAACCTCAGGATAAGACATTAGCGTCTTACCATCAAAATAGTGGTCGCTGTTCTTTCCAGACGCCAATGTATAACTGCCGACTAAAAACGCGCCTATTTCTTCGGCCAAATCTCGGATTTCTTCTGCTAAAAGATTGCTCATTACTGCTTCTAAACGATAGGATTTAATTGTACTATTAACGGTCTTCGTTTGTAAAGCCATTATTTATCATCCCCACTTGGTATGTATGTTGGAGATTCTAATATCTCAATTATAATAGAATTATAAGCTTATGTCAAACCTAATTTTGGGTTATAATTCGCTATAAATATAGAATATTACTTGACACCTGAAGGGTTTGAGGAGAATAATACCAGCACTATGGGCAGAAGAGGACGACCAACAAATCCTAGAACTAGCCCAATAGGGCTAGCCATTGAAGAGGGGCGGGGGAAATATACTTGGAGTGTTCGTGACCTTTCCATCAAAGCTGGTGTTCCATATAAAACACTGTCCAAACTAGAACTCGGTCAGGTTCTACCGCGCCATCCAGAACGAATCATTCTGAAAATCGCCAAGGCTTTAGATGTTCACCCTGACAAACTATTAATACTCGCTTCTCTAACTCCTATGCTCAGACCGGCGAAAGATGAAAAACCGCCTCAAGAGAAATCAACAAGTACTGTACTAGAACTTATCGTCACAGAAGATGAACGCCGCAATGTGGAAAAGTATTTAGGTTTCTTGAGATATACGGCTTCTATTGAAGAATTGCGGCTGAAGGCCGAAAAAGAAATGGATTAGTTGCCGAAATGATAAAAGCATTTCGCAACAAGCTAAATTTAACAAGGAGTTTCTAATCCAAGACCGCAGATGCGAACGAGCGCTGGCCACGCAGGAATTCGGCAGAGGACATCGCCTTCTTACCCTCAAGTTGTACCTTTAGAACTCCCAGCATACCGTCTCCGGTGCCGACGCCGAAAGCAATATCTTCTTTATTCATGTCTACCACCTGGCCTGGAGAAATATCACCTGCCGCCAGCAACGGCACGGCTTCCATTATCTTTAACGTTCTGCCCTGCCAGCCGGTGTAGCTCCCCGGCCAGGGCTGGTAGGCGCGCACCTGCCGCCAGATGGTAAACGCCGGCAGGTGCCAGTCTATCTTACCGTCGGACTTTTTTATGGTTCCCGAATAAGTGGCACCGGCTACGGATTGTGCCTGCGGTACGAGCTCGCCCGCCGGGTAGGTGGCCATAACCTCCGAGAGAAGCTGCGCTGCTATAACCGAGAGCCTGTCTGTCAGTGAGCCGGTAGTGTCCTGGTTTTTTATGGGTATCTGCACCTTTGATAGCAGCGGGCCGGTATCCAGCCCGGCGTTCAGAAGTATAATACTGACTCCTGTAAATTCATCGCCCGCCAGTATCGCCGCCGTAATCGGGGAAGCTCCCCGGTGGCGGGGCAATAGTGACGGGTGGATATTAAGGCAGCCAAGTTTTGGTATATCCAGCACTGCCTGTGGCAAGATCATGCCGAAAGCGGCTACCACTATGATATCGGGTTCAAAGGCAGCTAGTTCAGCCACCACTGCCTCTTTTTTTAAACTTGCCGGCTGAATAACCTTTAAACCCAACCCAAGGGCGGCTCTCTTTACCGGTGGTGCCAGTAAATCCCGCCCCCTGCCCGATGGCTGGTCCGGGCGGCAGTAAACAGCCGCTACTTGATACCCGTTACCGACTAGTTTTTTAAGCACCGGTACCGAAAAATCCGGAGTACCCATGAAGACTACTTTCATCTTTGCAAACCTCCTAGATTGTATCATCAAGCAAGCTGGCTAACAACCGATTGCTAAAATATAAATTATTAAATACGGGGTAAAAAAGAAAGCCCCGGAGAGTTTGTAAGGTAAGTCTGGTTCAAGTAGTAGTCTTAAGCAGACGCCAGGGGTCTTGCTCCGTGTTTAACGGGACTGGTAATATTTAAATTACTTGTCGAAAGCCCCACTCGCCACTCCCCCGGCGGGAGTTACGGCCGGCAGGAATCGTTTAGAAGCGGCCTTTTTAAGTGACTATGACAAGCGACCAGGATATAGCCTACAAGCCATCTGCTAAAATCCTTTCCAAGCACTGCTTTAAGACTTAGATACTTAGATTAACCCGATAAGAAGAAGTGAGGTTCACCGGCAATGAAGTCGGCGCGAGAAATCTGGGAGACTGCCCTGGGCGAGCTCGAACTTCAGGTTAGCAAACCGAACTTCCGCACCTGGTTTGAAAAGACGGTGGGCTTAAGCTGGCAGGGTGAAGATTTTATCATCGGCGTCCCAAATACCTTCGTTTCCGAGTACCTGGAAAGAAACCAGCGTTCTTTAATAGAAAAAACGCTTATAAACCTCATTAAATCTGATATCAGGGTTGGTTTTCAGGTAAGCGAGGCGGGTAGCGATAGGGCTGCCTTTTTATCTGCCAGTAACAAGCCCGACCCTTACTCTACCAAAGTTGCGCCCAGGCTTAACCCGGGATATACTTTTGATTCTTTTGTCGTCGGCAGCTGTAACCGTATGGCCCATGCCGCTTCTCTCGATATTGCCCGAGTGCCGGGGCAGAACTATAACCCGCTCTTTATATACGGCGGGGTCGGTCTGGGCAAGACCCACCTGCTACAGGCTATCGGCCACCAGGCCCGGGCAAGTAACCACAAAGTGATTTACACCAGCAGCGAACAGTTCACCAATGATTTTATAACCGCCGTTAGAGATAAGCAGATGGAAGCCTTCCAAAAAAAATATCGCAGTGTAGACCTTCTCTTAATAGATGATATCCATTTCATCGCCGGCAAGATTAGCACCGAGGAGTGTTTCTTTCATGTTTTTAACGATCTGCATAACGCTCACAGGCAGATCGTCTTAACAAGCAACTGTCCTCCTAAAGCGATGGGCCAGATAAGCGACCGGCTGCGCTCCCGCTTCGGGTGGGGTTTGGCTGTAGAGATAAAACCACCGAGTTTAAAAACCCGGCTGGATATCCTTTCCGCCAAAACCGAAAAGACCGGCGTCAAAATCCCTCCGAAAGTACTTGAATGCATCGCCCAGAGCGTTAAGGGAAGCGTCAGGGAACTCGAAGGCGGCCTCAACCGGGTAACCGCCTACGCCAGATTAACCCGGCTGGAGATATCACCCGAGGTGGCTCGCCAGGCCCTGACCGATGTTGCCGACCAGATACCCTCGCCAGATAAACAATTTCAGTCCAGTTCGGTCATTAAAGCGGTAGCTGAAGGTTTCAACTTAGACCCCGCTGATATAACAGGCCGCAAACGGGATAAGGAAACCGCCCTGGCGCGGCAGGTAGCCGCCTATCTTCTCAAACAGCAGAATAACTGCTCTCTGGCAGAAATCGGGCTCCAACTTGGTGGCCGTAGCCCCTCGACTGTCAGCCACGCTACCGAAAAAGTCGCCAAAGATATCGAAAATAGCCCCTACCTGGAGCGTAAAATAAAAGATATCGCCCAGAATTTAGCCCGTTTGAACTAGAATAGCGCAGCGGGGCTCTTCCTGTTTTCTAAATCTTTCTTGCTTTTTTCTACTGTTTTTTCATAAAGGCACTCCTGGCTGTTTTACAACTTAAGGTGTTGTTCTATAAACAGTCTGTATAACCTGGTTAAAAAGGGCAGGAAAACGACCCGAAGCGCTTATTCTCTCGCAAGGTGTAACCCCCCATTATTATAAGTAGTATAAAAATATAAGAATACTGTATAGTAGTTCTATAATGTTTGATATTGTGGAGATAAAAGTGGTGGCCGGCAAAGGCGGTAGCGGAGCCGTAAGCTTCCGCAGGGAAAAGTTCATACCGCTGGGGGGGCCAGATGGCGGCGATGGGGGCGCCGGCGGTAGTGTTATCTTAAAGTCAGTTCCCGGTGTTGGCAGCCTGTCTGCTTTCCGGCAGAAGAAAATATACCGCGGGAGTGACGGGGGAAACGGTCTCAGGCAGAAAAAGCATGGTAAAAAAGGAAGCGATTTGGTCCTGGAAGTACCGATGGGGACAGTGGTTACCGTAAAAGAGGAGATTGGCCAAGAGAAGGCCGTTATTGCTGACCTGGAGCATCCACTACAGGAGCTTGTCATAGTAAAAGGGGGCAGGGGTGGTAAGGGAAACGCGCACTTCGCTTCCTCAACCAACCAGAGTCCTAAAATAGCCCAAAAAGGGGAGCTTGGCGAGGAGAAAGAGATAGTACTGGAGCTAAAAACTATCGCCGATGTAGGTATTATCGGCTATCCTAATGTGGGGAAATCGTCGCTTTTGGCAGCGGCGTCGGCGGCTAGACCGAAAATCGCCAGCTATCCTTTTACTACCATCAGGCCGGTGCTAGGTGCTGTCGAGTTTGATAGGCAGGGTTTTATTATGGCCGAAGTGCCGGGGCTTATAAGGGATGCCTATCTGGGACGTGGCCTGGGGCACGAATTCCTGCGCCATGTAGCCCGTACAAAGTTGCTTATCCATCTGGTTGACGGCAGTTCGCCATCGCCTGTTGAAGATTTCAATAATGTAAACAAGGAGTTAAATTTGTTTGACTCGGCGCTGGCGGGCAAGAAGCAGGTGGTGGCGGTGAACAAGATAGACCTGCCGGAAGTTAGAGAAAGAGTAACCATAATAAAAGAGGCTTTTACCGGTATCGGGTATCGGGCGTTCTTTATTTCGGCAGCTACGGGTGAAGGTGTAGCTTCCCTTGTTTCCCATACTTTGGAAGCGCTTGAAAAGGTATCTGGCGAGGAAGTGGTCAAACAAAAGGTTTTTTACCCCAAACCTAAAGAAACCGGAATTAAAATTGTAAAAGAAGGCGATAGTTTCGTAGTAAGCGAACCCGAACTTGAGCGTACCGTAGCCGCTTCGGATATAGCTGACGCCGAGGTGAGGCGTCAGCTATTGGGTTATCTAACCAGGCGAGGTGTAGGTAAAGCGCTAAAGAAAGCCGGCGCCAAACCGGGCAGTATAATCATAATAGGTAAGCTAAAGTGGCAGTGGTGATTTTGTGAAAAAGGAAGCAATCGGAGTGCTGGGGGGTACATTTGACCCGGTGCATAGCGGACATCTGGTTGCCGCCAGGGAGGTCAGGGGCAGGCTCGGCCTAGGCAAGGTATTTTTCATACCGGCCGGCAAGCCGTGGTTCAAAACCGCAGGGCCGGTGACGCCTGCCGGGCGCCGCCTTAAAATGGTCAACCTGGCTATAGAGAGCGAGCCCGGCTTTATTGCCTCGGATATCGAGATTAAGAGAAGCGGTTTTAGCTATACGGTGGATACCATCAGAGAGTTGAAGGGCAAGGCGGGGAAAGAAGGCGAGCTTTATTTTATCCTCGGCTGGGATAATTTAGTAGACCTGCCCCGCTGGCACGAGCCGCTTGAATTAATCTCTCTATGCCGCCTGGTGGCCGTGCCCCGGGTGGGTTGCCCGGTGCCGGACTTAAAAAGGCTTGAGGAAGCTATACCCGGTATTTCTAGTAGGGTAATAATGATGGATAAGCCTCAGTTAGATATCCGTGCTTCGGTAATCAGGCAGAGGGTAGCTGAAGGCCTGCCGATAGAGCAACTGGTGCCGCAGCCAGTGGCGGAGTATATAAAGAAAGAGGGTTTGTATTTAAAGGAAAGCAGCCTTTAAAGATTTATATATCCAGGTTTTTAACACTCTTGGCGTGGGACTGGATAAAGGCTTTCCTGGGAGGTACCTCGCCGCCCATTAGTAGACAAAAGATGCTATCTGCCCTGGCGACGTCTTCAATATGCACCGTGAGCAGGGTGCGGGTGTCCGGGTTCATGGTGGTACTCCAGAGCTGCTCGGCGCTCATCTCGCCCAGACCTTTGTAGCGCTGGACGCCAACGTTGCGGCTGCCCTTGAGTTCCCCGAGTATCGCATCCTTTTCTTCGTCGGAATAAACCCATTTCTCAACCTTACCCGTCTTGACCCGGTAAAGCGGCGGCTGGGCGATAAAAAGGTGGCCCTTGGTAATAAGCTCGTTCATATGGCGGAAGAAGAAGGTAAGTAGCAACGTGCGGATATGGGAGCCATCGACATCGGCATCCGTCATCAGGATAACTCTGTGGTATCTCAGCTTAGACAGGTCCAGCTCTTCGTCGATGCCGGTGCCCAGGGCGGTGATGATGGCTCTTATTTCCTCGTGAGCCAGCATTTTATCCGGAGCTGCTTTTTCCACATTCAGTACCTTACCCCTTAAGGGCAGTATCGCCTGAAAGCGCCTGTTGCGGCCCTTCTTAGCCGAGCCGCCGGCCGAAGGACCCTCCACCAGGTAGATTTCGCATAGTGAAGGCTCTTTCTCGGAGCATTCCGACAGCTTGCCGGGCAGGGTACCTGTATCCAGTATTCCCTTTCTGATAATCAGGTCGCGGGCTTTGCGAGCCGCCTCTCTAGCCCTGGCGGCGGTGATGCATTTCTCTAAAATTTTCTTGGCGTCGTCGGGGTGTTCCTCCAGGTGGTCGGAAAGCCGTTCGCCGACGACGCTTTCAACTATGCTTTTAACTTCTATATTGCCCAGCTTGGACTTGGTCTGGCCCTCAAATTGCGGTTCGGATAACTTGACGCTAACGATGGCTGTAAGACCTTCGCGCACATCATCGCCTACCAGGCTGGAGTCGCTATCCCTAAGCAATTTATTCTTGCGGGCGTAGTCGTTAAAAACCCTGGTTAGCGCCGAGCGAAATCCTGTCAGATGGGTGCCACCCTCGGTGGTATTGACACAGTTGGCAAAGCTGAAGGTAGAATCGGCGAAGCCGTCGTTGTACTGCAGGGCGACCTCGACGATGGTGCTATCTACCGTCTTTGAGATATAAACGGGCAGGCGGTGGTGTACTACCCTGTTTCTATTCAGGTGGCGCACGAAGCCGGTAATGCCGCCCTCGAAGTAAAAGGTCTTCTCTTCTCCCTTATGTTTATCTTCAATATGTATTTCCAGGCCCTTGTTGAGGTAGGCGACTTCGCGGATGCGCTCGCACAGAGTATCGAAGTTATAGCTGGAATCGCCGAAGATTTCTTTATCAGCCAGGAAGGAAATGGTGGTGCCGGTACCATGAGATATACCTGATTCAGTTACATCACCCTGTCTGATGCCTCGTTTAAACTCCTGGTAGTAACGCTTGTCGTTACGGCAGACTTCTACCTTGAGCCATTCGGAAAGGGCGTTGACTACCGATGAACCCACGCCGTGAAGCCCGCCCGATACCTGGTAAGTCTTGCCGCCGAACTTGGCGCCGGCGTGGAGGGTAGTCAGCACCGTCTCCAGCGCCGTCAGCTTGGTTGCCGGGTGGATATCTACCGGGATGCCGCGGCCGTTATCCTCGACGGTGACCGAGTTATCCTCGTTGATGGTGACATTTATTTTATCGCAGCAGGAAGCCATAGCTTCGTCGACGCTGTTATAGACGATTTCGTAGACCAGGTGTTGCATACCGCGCTGGTCGGTCGAGCCGATGTACATACCGGGGCGACGGCGTACCGCCTCGCGCCCGCCGAGCACCTGGATATCTTGGGCGGTATATTCGCCCCTGGAAGGTTTAGCTTCAGGCATAGTTCTTCCGTCTGAAAAAAGAATAAAAGTTATAAGCTGTATAGTGTTTTAAGGTAACAACAAAAGACACAGAATTAAACCGCTTTGAAAGATGGCGGTCGGCGGGCTTCAACCGGCTGACTTTACGCATTTGAAAGATGCCCATTAAGGCTATAATTATAGCATAACAGGTACTTATCGGTAAAGCTGGCGGGTTTGGTTCATAAGTAAAGCATGGGCTGTTTAAGCTCTGAAATAAGCTCTTTCACAGGTAGCGTTTTCTGGCTGGCGCTTTTCATATCGCGCAGTATAAAGTTGCCCTCTGCCACCTCTTGCTCCCCGATGATAACTGTATAGGCGATGCCCAAGTTGTTCGCCTGCCTTAGCTGGGCTTTCAGGCTCTTCGGGCTAGCAGCCTGAGTTACGCCGATGCCTTCATTTCTAAGCCGTGAGGCCAGCTTGATGGCTGCTTCTTCTGCCTCTTCACCCAGGAAAGCGATAAACACCGCGGGCTTGACCTGAGGCTCAATAAAGACTTTCTGCTTCTTAAGGCTAAGGATGATGCGCTCCACACCGCAGGCGAAGCCGAGCGCCGGCGTCGGATTACCGCCCAGCTCTTCTATCAAATTATCATAGCGGCCGCCACCACCGAGGGCGCTCTGCGAACCTTCAGTTTCCGGCTGGATTTCGAAAACTGTTCTGGTGTAGTAATCCAGACCCCTCACCAGACAATGGTCGATATCGAAGGGTAAATCTAGCTTACCGAGGTAAGTCTTGAGCTTAGCGAAATGGTCGCCGCAGGCCGGGCAGAGGTGGCCGTAGCTACGGGGAGCTCCTAAAGCCAGATTCTGGCAGCCTGCTTTCTTACAGTCCAGAAGCCTTAAAATATTTCCCGTGAACCTTTTCCGGCAGTCGGGGCATAGTTCTTCCCCGTGGTCGGAGTAGTATTCCTTAAGAAGTTTTAAATAATCCGGCCGGCAGCTTTTACAGCCGATGCTGTTTATTTTAAGGGCGAGTTTTTTTAAGCCAAGAGAACTGAAAAACCGCCAGGCGGCATCTATTACCTCGGCGTCAATGGTCGGGTCGCTATCGCCGATAGCTTCGCAACCGAACTGGTGGTGCTGGCGGTATCGCCCTGCCTGGGGGCGGTCGTAGCGGAATATCGGCGTAAGATAAAAAAGTTTCACAGGCTTGGTGAGTTGAGCCAGGCCGTGTTCTATGTAGGCGCGGCAGACCGGCGCCGTTCCCTCGGGCCTCAGGGTGAGCTGGTTGCCGCCGCGGTCGGTGAAAGTGTACATTTCCTTGGAAACTATGTCTGTTTCCTCGCCAACGCTGCGGACGAAGAGGTTAGTATCTTCAAAAATGGGTGTATCTATGCGCTGATAACCATAGAGACGGCAGACGGCGGCCACCTTTTCTTCTACGAAACGCCAGTAAGCCTGCTCATCAGGCAGAATATCACGTGTTCCCCGTGGCGCCTGGTACAAATTAGCCCTCCGTTTTTAGAAGTAGAATACATTCTAAACCCTGATTTGTAAAGCAAATCTCTTCTTTGCCCTCGTAACTTCGTTGAGTTATACTTAAACTGATTATGGATTTTAACGATCTTTTAGAGAAAGCAGGCTCCTACCTATCACCCGAAAAACTGGCCGTGGTAAAGGATGCCTATGACTTTTCGTTAAAGGCGCACCAGGGGCAGCTACGCAAGACGGGCGAGCCTTATATAGAGCACCCGTTACAGGTAGCCCTGATTCTGTCCAGGCTGCAGATGGACACGAGTTCTCTGGCGGCGGCGCTGCTTCACGACGTTTCCGAGGATACGGATATCTCCATAGAGCAGATAAAAAAGAAATTCGGTGATGAGATAGCCAAGCTGGTCGATGGCGCTACCAAACTTGAAAAGTTGACCCTCAAAGTGCCCGCCGGAGCGCCGCGCGATAGCTCGGTCACCAGGCGGCAGGCGGAGAACCTGCGCAAGATGCTGGTAGCTATGGCAGAAGACTTAAGGGTGGTCTTTATAAAGCTGGCCGACAGGTTGCATAATATGCTTACCTTGGAAGCTTTTTCGCTAGAGAAAAGGCGCCGCGTCGCCCGCGAAACGCTTGAAATATATGCTCCCCTGGCGCATCGCCTGGGCATCTGGGAACTGAAGTGGCAACTGGAAGACCTCTCCCTGCGTTATCTGGAACCGCGCCATTATCACCAGATCGCCCGCCTGGTAGCCGCCCGCAGGGTGCAGAGAGAAGAACTGATAACGCGGGTAATGGAGGTCTTAAAGAAAAGCTTTGAATTAGCGGGCTTAAAGGCGGAGATATCGGGTCGCCCCAAGCATATCTACAGCATATATAGGAAAATGGAGAGATACTCCGAGACAGGCAAGCACTTTGACGATATCTACGACCTGCTGGCGATAAGGGTTATAGTGGATACCGTGCCCGAATGTTACAGCGCCGTAGGTATTATCCACAGCCTGTGGCATCCGCTACCGGGCAGCTTTGATGATTATATAGCCAACCCGCGCCCTAACGGTTATCAGTCGTTACATACCGCCGTAATGTTTCAGGGGACTACTCCCCTGGAGGTACAGATTCGTACCTACCAGATGCACCATTTGGCCGAATACGGCGTGGCCGCTCACTGGCGCTACAAAGAGGGCGAAAAGAAAGACCTGCACTTCGAAGAGCGCATCGGCTGGCTCAGGCAGCTGGTCGACTGGCACCGCGAGCTTTCCGGCGCTGAAGAGTTTCTGGAATCGGTCAAGACTGATATCTTCATAGACCAGGTGTTCGTCTTTACCCCCAAGGGCGATATTAAAGACCTTCCCAAGGACTCGACGCCGCTTGATTTCGCCTACCGCATCCACACCGAGCTGGGGCACCGCTGTATCGGCGCCAAGGTCAACGGCCGCCTGGTGCCCCTGGATTACAAGTTAAATAACGGCGATGTGGTCGAGATTATGACCACCAGGCAGGAAAAGGCGCCCAGCCGGGACTGGCTCAACCCCCATCTGGGCTATGTCAGGACATCTCATGCTCAAGAAAAGATACGCCAGTGGTTCAAGAAGCAGGAGAGGGCGGAAAACATAGAGCGGGGCCGGGAACTTTTAGAAAAAGAGCTGAAGCACTTAGGCTTGAGGCTTACGGACCGCGAAGCACTGGCCAAGCAGTTTAGCTATGATAATACTGATGACTTCCTGTCTGCGGTAGGTTACGGCGGTGTCAGCATCCATCATATAGCCTTAAGACTGGCTGCCGAGCAGGAAAAGCCCAGAGTTTCGGCCGATGAAACCAAACCAATCAAACTGCCAGTTTCCTCGATTCGGGTGATGGGCGTGGGTGATATGCTCACCAATATCGCCCAGTGCTGCCATCCCGTCCCGGGAGATAAGATAGTCGGCTATGTCACCCGCAGCCGGGGAGTGACAATCCACCGCAAGGATTGCTATAATGTTATAAAAGAAGAAGAGAAAGACCGGCTGGTTAAAGTGGAGTGGGGTCAACCGGATTCGCTCTACCCGGTGGCTATTCAGGTGGAAGCCTGGGATAGGGTTGGTCTGGTGCGCGATGTCTCCACACTGGTTGCCGAAGAAAAGATTAACATAGCCAGCATGATGGTCACCGAACACGAAGATAAAATAACCACCCTTCGTTTTACTCTGGAGACCAGGGGGTTACAACAGCTTGGTCGTATAATGCTCAAGCTGGAAGGGGTTAAAGGCGTTACGAACGTCGCCAGAGTAGGTGACGAAGCGACGGTAAAGAAGTAAGGAGGTAGCACTTGCCAAACACCAAGTCGGCCCAGAAAGAGGTAAGGGCGTCAGCCAAGAAGCAGTTGAGAAACAAACGGACCAGGAGCCAGGCAAAGACGAGCATCACCAAAGCGGAAGTTGATATCTTTGCGGGTAAATTGGATATAGCTCAGGGCTCGGTGGCTGCTGCCGTGAAGGTGCTGGATAAAGCCGCTGAAAAAGGCATTATTAAAAAAAATAGCGCCGCCAGACGTAAATCCCGCCTTGTGGCCAAACTAAACAAGGCGAAAACGGCGCCGCCGTCACAGTAAAGAGGCATTTCCTTAAGATAAATTTGACAGGGGGGTCTCTTTTGTTCTAATATAATAGAACAGATGTTTCAATAGTTGGTCGGTCTATGAAAAAGCTTTCCGTAAAGCAACGTAGTATTTTAGATTTCATAGGCGGTTTCTTAAACGCCAATAATTACCCGCCTACCGTCAGGGACATAATGGCAGGCTGCGGTATCAGCTCTACCTCGGTGGTGGATTACAACCTGAAAGCTCTTTCGGAAAAGGGTCATATCCGCCGCCGCCGCGAGGTCTCACGCGGTATAGAGCTTATCGGTTTTTCTCAACTTAGCAGGCAGGTAGCGGTGCCTGTACTGGGCGTTATCGCCGCCGGCCAGCCTATAGATGTGCCCCAGGCGGATGCCTGGAGTAACACCCCTACTGAAGATAAAATAACCGTCGGCGAGGACCTTATCCGAGGCCATAGAGATGTCTACGCCCTCAGGGTAAAAGGTACTTCAATGATAGAAGATTTGATAGACGACGGCGATATCGTGCTGATGCAGCATACAGACGCCGTGGATAACGGCCAGACGGCCGCCGTCTGGCTCAAGGACGAAAAAGAAGTTACTTTAAAGAAGTTCTATGCCGAGCCGGGCAGGGTGAAACTCAAGCCGGCCAACAGGCAGATGAAGGCCATCTATACCTCGCCGGAAAACGTCCAGGTACAGGGGCGCGTCATCGCCGTCATAAGGAAGCTAAGCTAGCCCCGTTTGCTTTTTTCGGGCGAAAAGTATAGATTATTAGCGTCTCTTTTGGGGCGCTAAATGATTTCAGAACAATTTCAAACAATCGGCAGAGACCTGTTCAGCCATGGGCTGGTTTCCTCCCATAGCGGAAACTTGAGTATCCGTATGGGTGATAAGCTAATTATCACCCGCCGCGGCAGCCGTTTAGGCAGCCTGCAGGAGCAGGACCTGATAGAGACCGGCATAGACAGGAACGACCGCAATACCCCGCTGGCTTCTGTTGAGCTGCCCGTCCACCGCGCCATTTACCAGCAGACCTCGGCGCAGGCTATCGTACACGCCCACCTCCCACACGGCGTAGCTCTTTCTATGACCGAGGACGAGATAATCCCCAATGGTGGTGAGGGCTTAGAGGAAATAAAAAGGGTGCCTGTTATCGGGAAGGATATGGATACCAGCCCGGGGCACCTGGGAGAGCAGATTGCCGAGGCGCTAAAAAGTAATCACATAGCCTTAGTCTGCGGGCACGGCAGCTTTGCCACCGGCCAGCTCCTTGAGGAAGCCTACCAGTACACCGCCGCTTTAGAAGAATGCTGCCAGGTAATCTGGCTGGTCAAGACGCTCAAGAAAAAGAGCCTGTAGGGGTTGGTTTAAGCCCAGCAGCTAG
>DAOUMG010000125.1:0-14581 GCA_034411935.1 Dehalococcoidaceae bacterium | reverse complement strand
GGCTCTATTTATATCACTATCGTCTCTGGAAAAGCCTAGAAGGTTCAATGTATCCAGAGAGGTAAGTAAATTTGGCCACCAGAACGGGTACTGGAACTTGGTCCAGTATTCCACCCCCTGCGGTCATTATATTTATCTGCTTTAAATAATCTACTCTTTAATAATTCGGCGGCTTTTGTTATTTCTTTGTTTTTACGATATTGCTCGCAAACGGCAAAAGCCCTGAGAACCATGCCCGTCGCCAGATGGGAAAACGGCTTTTCTCTATCCGGTTCAACGGGCGTTGAGCTCCATATTTCTCTGGGTTTCTGCTTTACCGCCTGCATCGGGATAATCCAGCCGCCGTCATCCTGCCTCATCCTGAGAAGCCAGTTTAGCCCCTTTTCAATGCGAGAGTCTTCCGAGTAGCCTGCTTTTATCAGCCTTTCTATTATAATTGCCATATAATAAGGAATGTACTGGTTACCTAGCATACCCCTGATATCCCCTTCTCCGGTCTGATACCTGAAAATATATTCTGCCGCCTTTTTAATAGCAATATGCTCATTGTTAAAACCGTATTTATCAACCAGTATTCCAAGCTGACGGTAAGTCTCCAGCAGATCGTATTTAAACTCAGGATACTTCTTTTTGCCAGCGCCGGGGTAGTTCCACGAACCGTCTTGTTGCTGCTTCTTTATAACCTTAAGGGCTTCTGTAAGTTCCCATAACGTTTTAACGGCAGGCACTTTTTCTTTCAGGATATCCCGTCTGGTGAAATAAATAAGCGCCTTATCCTGGCTCTCCATAATCGCTGTGACCGGATCTTTCCTAAAAACAGCAGTAAGAATATCTGACATAGAATTCTATTTACTTTATAGTTATAATGTTACGATAAGGAGGGGTGTCCGAGTGGCCTATGGAGACGGTCTTGAAAACCGTTGTCTTCGCAAGGAGACCGTGGGTTCGAATCCCACCCCCTCCGCCGCTTCATCCTTTTTATACTGCTTACGTCCCTTCAATGGTTACTTTGGTTAAATCTGGTACTCCCAGAGCGTTTAGCTGATAATTTTTTATATATGACCTGACCAAGATATAATCACGCCCGAAAAAGAAGGGAATACAGGCGGCGTCATCAACCAGAAGCTGCTCAGCCTGCCTGTAAATTTCCAGGCTCAACTGGATATCCGTTTCGCTAGCCGCCATCTGTAACAAAGTATCTACTTCGGTATTACTATATTCACCCCAGTTGCTTTCCATACCGCTGCCGAAAAGTACCTCCAGGAAATCCTGGGGGTGGGGGTAATCTGCTATCCAACCGGTGTAATACAGCTGGTCTTTCTCCTGCATAAGAGTATCATAATAAACTTCCCACTCAATCTGTCTTACCGTTACCTCGATACCCAGGTTCTGCCGCCACTGATATATAAAAGCTTCTATCTCTTGAGGCACCAATCCTCCCCAACCCCCAACCGTTATCTTTATAGGCGGCAGGTTCTCCACACTGCCGTATGAAGAGCTGGCTATCAGCTCCTTGGCCAGCTCAATATTATAGCCTGGCCCTGTAATCTCTGAGTCATAACCCGGTATTCCCGGCGGCAGTATGCCAATTGCCTGCTGAACCATTCCCTTATAAATCAGAGAAACCAGCTTCTGTTTGTCGAGCGCCAGCGAGAATGCCAGACGGATATTGACATCGTCGAACGGCGGCTCGCTTGAGTTGAAACCTATGTAGTAGAAGCTTATCGAGGGATAGATATAAAGGTCCTGAAAATATTGTCCGTCTTCGTCGGTAACTTTCTCTATGTAAAGCGTACTAACCGGGCAAACATCGATTATTCCCTGCTCATAAAGGTCCATCGGGCGACCGGCCAGCATATGAAAGACTACCCTCTCTATTTTAGCCACCTCTCCATAGTAATCATCGTTTCTCTCCAGGGTGATGGAACTCCCCTGGCTCCAGACACCTAGCTTAAAAGGTCCGGTACCGTTAGGCTCAAGCCACCATCTATTGCCTGTTACCACATTGGCAATATCTACCACAAAGGCGGTTACATAGCTCATTTTGTATATGAAATAGGCTTTGGGCTCATTAATGGTAACCTCAAGCACGAAATCGCTCACTATTCTAACACCGGCTATCTCTTCGCTTTCCCCCGAAAGCACCTCATCTACCCCGACGATATCTCCCAGATAGGTAGCCGCCGTACGAGAGCCAGTATCCGGACGGCAGGCACGATTCCAGGAATAGACGAAATCCCAGGCAGTCACCTGCTTTCCACTGTGAAAATAAATATCGTCTCTCAGATAAAAAGTATATACCCTGCCGTCATCGCTCACCTGCCATTCCCTGGCGGTATCAGGCACAGGCTCAAGGTCATCGCCCAGTTTTACCAGACCGCTGAATATCTGACTTACATAGAGGTGGGAATTAGCATCGCTAACTATAGCCGGGTCGAGAGTAGTTGGATCGTTTCCTCCATAGAGACTTAGTACCTGCTGCCCTGCCTCGGCACTATCAAGTAATGATGCCTGAGGGACTATCGTTAGAAATAGACTAACTGTAACTAAAAGTATTACTATAAGTTTTTTCTTCATCACTAAACAACCCCTGCCTTTTCAGGCTGATGAAATCTCCACCGGCTACTATTACATGGTCCAAAACGTCTATACCCACTACTTTACCGGCCGCTACCAGTCTTCTGGTTAATAATAAGTCATCCTCCGAGGGAGTGGTATCTCCCGAAGGATGATTATGAACCAGTATCAGCGATGCCGCGCTTACCGAAATAGCTTCCTTAAAGGCTTCTCTGGGATGGACGATACTGGCATCCAGACTACCTACCGATATTTCGCTTGTCTTTATCAGGCGGCTTTTAGTATCTAAAAGAATCACCAGGAAATACTCCTTCTTTTTATCTCTTAAACGGCTACTTACCAGCCTGGCGACGTCCTCCGGCGTCTTTACAATCGGCTGCCCTCCGCCATCGGTATAGCTGGCTATTCTGCCGGCTATTTCAAAAGCGGCCCTTATCTGGCAGGCTTTAGCCAGCCCGATTCCCCTGATACCTGCCAGCTCTTCTACAGAAGCGTCAGCGATGCCCTTCAAGTCACCGTATTTCCTTATCAGTTGCTGCGCCGTTACCATTACCGATTCACCGGCGATACCTCTGCCCATTATAATCGCTAAAAGCTCTATAGATGATAGCGCCTCGGCACCCAGCGATTTTAACCTTTCCCTGGGCCTTTCCTCGGGCGGTAGGTCCTTTACAGTAAATTGCTTCTTCATGGATTCCGCCTCCATGTCCAGGTTATTAAAGCAGCCATAGCCATTGTTACCAGCACTAAAATAATCGCGGTAGCCGCATTCAGTTCAAATCCTTGTGATTCCTGCTGCCATGCCTCAGGCGTATGTATATAATCCCGCCACAAGTCGTTTAAGTCATCCATATCAAAACCATATACTTCCAGCAGTGCCTCATCATAGCCGCTACCCTGGCTGAAAACGCTTAACAGCTGGTTCATCTTATTCCTGCCGTACTCGTTTATCAGGTATTCCACTATCTTATAGCTCTGGGCATAAGAAAGGTAGGCCACCTGCCAGTCAGACGAATAGGGGCTGGCTAGGCTCTGCACCGAAAGCGTTTCATCTTCGTTTATAGCCCATTTTAACAAGTTACTGTACATCGGCTCCAGAGGGCCTTCGGCATACATCGAAAGCCCTTCGTTAAGCCAGGTGGGAATACTGCTGTAGGGATTAAAGGTCATCTGGTGGGTTACTATATGGGTTAGTTCATGTACCATAGCTCTTTTACCCCATTCCAGATCACTTGTTTTTATACCTATAGCCAGCGTGTCATAGTAGACGAAGGCTACTCCACCGGTCCATTCCTGAGGAAATACCATCGCCTGCCGAAGCGCCTCGGAACTATCGTAAATATAGATGTTTACTTCATCTTTAAGGCTGGCGCCGGTATCCCTCGAAAGTTTCTGAAGGGCATCTTGTGCCGTGTTCATCAGTTCATCGGCAAACGATTTATCGCCATCATACCAGTAAAGGGTAAGTTCTCCCTGGCTCACCTGCCGCCACTGGTAACGATTATCATCAAAATATACGGCGGTCGTTTCCGTTTTTCTAAGGTTTCCGCTTTCATCTTTGATTAACCACCAGTAATTGATTTCAACCCCCGGCGGCAATCCACCCGTCTTGGCGAAGTCCCAATACCAGGACACTTTTACATTCTTGCCGGATTTGAAATTCAAAATCACCTCGCTGGTCACCAGGGCAAAGGATTGCCTTTCCACCGTATATTGAAGCCTTATATCGGTAATATCCTGGTTACTTTCAACTTCCAGTGTAAATCCTATATTCTGCGGGAATACTACATCCGTTGAATTCCTGATAATCGTGATTTCTTCTTGGGCGACCGCCGTTATCGTGCTGCCGGAAACTACCAGCAGGCACACCGCCAGCAAAATAATGGATATCCTCTTAAGCACCGCCGCTTCCTATCTGCGTCCTTAGATAGGCGCTGATAAAACCGTCTATATCGCCGTCCAGAACAGCTTCGGTATTACCTGTTTCAAGGTCGGTTCTATGGTCTTTTACCATACGGTAGGGATGAAGAACATAGCTCCTTATCTGATTCCCCCAGCCGGCAACGATACGCTCTCCTTTGAGCTTTGCCTTTTCTTCTTCCCGCTTGGAGAGCTCCATTTTAAGTAACCTTGACTTAAGTATCTTCAGGGCTACTTCTTTATTTTGATACTGGGAGCGCTCGCTCTGGCATTTACTCATAATTCCGCTGGGCAGGTGGGTAACTCTTACCGCACTGCTGGTTTTTTGCATATGCTGTCCGCCGGGCCCGCTTGACCTGAATGTTTCTATCTTCAAATCTTCAGGGTCCAACTCTATCTCAATATCTTTTTCTACTTCGGGCATTACTTCTACCAGGGCGAAGGATGTATGCCGGGCATGGTCGGCGTCAAAAGGAGATAGCCTCACCAGTCGGTGTACTCCGTGCTCCGATTTTAAATAACCACTGGCATAAGGACCGCTTACTTCCAATATGGCGCTTTTTATACCGGCTTCCTCTCCCGGTGAAGTATCTAGGAGTTCCGATTTAAACCCTCGTCTTTCTGCCCATCTCATATACATCCTTAGCAATACTTCAGCCCAATCCTGTGATTCTACCCCGCCGGCACCGGCATGAATCGCCAGTATGGCGTTACGGTTATCATATCTTTTATCAAAGGCAAGCTCCAGTTCTATTTCATCAAGTTTTTTAGCAAGTCTCTCTACATCTGCTCCTATTTCTTCTTTTAATACTTCGTCGGCATCCTCCCACTCTAGCGACGCCAGCTCTTTTAAGTCGTTGAGTTCCGCTTCCAGCTGCCTCCATGTGACTATCTCTCCCTTTATCTCCGCCAGACGTTGCATTGTTTTTTTCGCACTTTCGGTATTATTCCAGAAATCAGGAACCGCCGCTTTCTTTTCTATAGAAGCTAACTCTTTTTCCTTAGCTTGAATGTCAAAGATGCACCATTGCTATGTCAATTCTTTCTTTCAGTTCCGCTATCTTTTCTATCACTTCATCCATATCTATTCCTTTATAACAAACTAGTTTCCATATCCTTTACCTGCTTCTATATGAGCCAATCTTACCGGCTCCGGCAGGCGGTAGCCCCTGCAGGTATTCATCGTCCATTTAATAGCTTCTTCAAGCTCTATCATATGACCTATCGAGACGAATACAGGTTTAACATTTTGTTTTGTTCTTAGCGCCACCCCTATTACCTCATCTGAATCTACTATCTCATTATAATTGCCTGGCTCACTACCCGGTTGTTCGTAATCTCCGCAAAGTAAAGTTTTAGCACAGCCGATAGTAGGCCGCCCGAAAATCATCCCTATATGGCTGGCCAACCCCATCCTTCTAGGGTGGGCGATTCCCTGGCCATCGACCATTATAAGGTCTGGCTCAATTGATAGTTTTTCGGCCGCTTTTATTAAAAGCGGAGCCTCCCTGAATGATAATAAGCCTGGTATATAAGGAAATGTTAATTCTCCCTGTTCTATTGCCAGGGCCACTTTTTCCAGTTCAGGGTATTTCAGTATAACTATAGCCGCTGTAGCCCGCTCTCCGCTTCTTCCTATGGAGATATCCATCCCGGCGATATATTTTACTTTTTTTATTATACCTTTCTTCTGAATCCTTTTTACCAGATCTTTCTGTATTTCTATAGCCTCAGCCGGGCTTACCTGCCAGCTATTTAAATCTTTTATCTTCATGGATTAATTATACTTAATGTACTTATAGGAGACAATTATATCACGCGACTTTTCCTTTTACTTATTATCTTAAACGTTCTTTTTCCAATAATGATAGCAATAACCTTACCTTTCATATCGCCAGATTAAACTCGCTCTATTTTGTTGACATTTAAAGCTTGTGTAAGGCATAATAACCAGCACAAACAAACTTTTTAGAAAGGCAATATATGTTAAGAATCAGGCTCAGGCGTATGGGGTCACCTAAGAAACCGCACTACCGTCTGGTGGTCGCCGAATCCTGCTCTCCCAGGGATGGGGCTTTCATTGATATCATCGGTCACTATAATCCCCTTACCAATCCTGAGACATTTTCCATTGACGAAGATAAAGCCAGGAATTGGCTTGGACAAGGGGCTCAACCAAGCGATACCGTAGCTCGACTGCTCTCAAAGGCAGGTGTCATTAATAAGTCTAGCCCGGCAAAGGAGAAATCATGAAAGACCTAGTTGAGTACATCGCCAGATCACTCGCTGACGCGCCAGATGCTGTCGAAGTCACCGAAGAACAAACCGAAGAGGGTATCACTCTTAAGCTCAAGGTTGCCGATGAGGACAAGGGTAGGATTATCGGCAAGCAAGGGCGGATAGCCCAGGCCATGCGTACTTTAATCCGTGTTAAAGCAGCTAAGGCCGGCACCAGGGCCAGCCTTGAAATAATATAAAAGTCTTGTATCTCTAATATCCGCTTTACCAGCTAGGCTTTGTTATACTCCGTGCCTCTTCTTACGTCGTCTCTCGGCGACTTTAAGACGAAGCAGCGCTCGTCTCATAGCTGCTTCGGCACGGGCGGCATCAACCTCGGGAACATACTTCTCGGTAAGTCTTTTTTCGGCACGGCGTTTGGCTTCTTCGGCACGCTCTATGTCAATCTCCTCGGCGCGCTCACAGGCATCCGCCAGTATAATTACTCTATCCGGTCTTACCTCCAGAAAACCCCCGGAAATGCACATTGAATATTCTTCACTGCCTTTCCGCGCCCTTAACTCACCTGCCTGAAGGGCGGTCATCAAAGGGGCGTGGCGGGGTAAAATGCCAAGCTCGCCCTCTATTCCCGGAGCGATTATGATATCCACATCCTCCGAAAATACGGAGCGTTCCGCGGTGACTATTTCCAGTTTTATAGTAGGCATCTTATTGGCCTGTTATACTTCCTGCATCTCTTTAGCCGCCGCTATGGCTTCATCTATGGTACCTATCATATAAAATGCCTGCTCCGGCAGCTCGTCGTGCTTGCCTTCCAGTATTTCCTTAAAACCGCGAACCGTCTCGGCAACAGGTACGTACTTACCCGTCCTCCCCGTAAATACTTCCGATACGAAGAACGGCTGCGTCAGGAACTTTTGTATCTTTCTAGCTCTTGCCACGATGAGTTTATCTTCCTCGCTAAGCTCTTCCATACCCAGTATAGCGATTACATCCTGAAGGTCCTTATATCTCTGTAGCACCCTCTGCACTTCACGGGCTACCTGGTAATGCTCATCGCCGATCACGGACGGCTCTAAAATACGCGAGGTAGATGTCAACGGGTCTACCGCAGGATATAATGCCTGTTCCGCCAGAGACCTCTCCAGGGCGATAACGGCATCAAGATGGCCGAAGGTAGCCACCACGCCGGGGTCGGTGTAATCATCCGCCGGTACGTAGATAGCCTGGAAAGATGTAATTGAACCCTGCTTGGTAGAAGTGATTCTTTCCTGTAGTTCACCCATTTCGGTAGCCAGCGTCGGCTGGTAACCTACCGCCGATGGCATTCTGCCCAGCTGAGCCGAAACTTCCATACCTGCCAGGGTATAGCGATATATATTATCTATAAAAAGTAGCACATCCTGGTTTTCTTTATCACGGAAATACTCCGCCATGGTCAATCCGGTGAGCCCGACGCGCATTCGTACCGCCGGCAGCTCGTTCATCTGCCCGAAAACGAGTACTGTTTTATCTATAACGCCCGATTCTTTCATATCTGTCCAGAGGTCGTTGCCCTCGCGGGAGCGCTCGCCGACACCGGCGAAAACCGAAAAGCCACCGTGCTCGGTGGCGATGTTGCGTATGAGCTCCATTATGATAACCGTCTTGCCGACGCCGGCGCCTCCGAAGGCACCGATTTTACCACCCTTGGTGAATGGCGTTATCAGGTCTATTACTTTAATCCCCGTCTCAAGCGTTTGTGTGGTTACCTCTTGCTCTTCAAAAGTAGGCGGCCTTCTATGTATCGCCCATTTCTCCTTTGCTTTTACTTCACCCAGTTTGTCCAGAGGTTCGCCCAGTACATTAAACAGCCTTCCCAGCGACGCCCGTCCCACCGGTACTTTAATCGTTTCACCGGTATCCACCGCTTCGGCGCCCCGCCTGAGTCCGTCGGTGGGCATTAGCGAAAGACAGCGCACCCAGTTATTGCCGACATGGCTCTGTACTTCCAGCACCATTTTGAAATCGCCAATATATATTTCTATGGCATTAAACAGCGCTGGCAGCTTGTCCGGCGGGAATTCTATATCTACCACCGTACCGATAATCTGAACCACCTTACCTTTATTCATAATCTCCTCCTTAACCTCAAGACAAAGCAGCTACGCCGCCGGTTATATCCAGAAGCTCTGCCGTTATTGATTCCTGACGTGCCTTGTTATACGCTAGCGTCAAATCATCAATCAGCTCTTTGGCGTTTTCGGTGGCGTTACGCATGGCCACCATCCGTGCCGATTGTTCACTGGCGATTGATTCCAGAATTGCGTGATATACTCTCATCTCTACGAACCTGGGCAATAAGCTGCCTAACACCATTTCCGCCTTCGGTTCGTAAATATATTCTACATTCTGACCGGCCGGTATTTCGGCCGGTTGAATGGGCAGTATCTGTTCTATATCTGCTTGTTGCAGCATTGTTGAGACGAACTTCGTATATGCTATGTAAACCGCATCTACATAGCCCGAAGCAAAGTCATCTATAATTATCCTTGAAATTGGCATGGTATCTAAATATGCCGGTTTTTCTCCCAGCTTGGTAAACTCGGCTCTTATATCCCTGCCGTAGCGTCTCATAATATCAAATCCCTTGCGCCCGACGGTAACCAGCGTTACCGGCACGTCCTGTTTTGCTATAAAGCTCATTGTCTTTCTATTTACATTGCTTACCAATCCACCGCATAATCCTCTGTCCGGGGTGATATGCAGTATAGCTATCTTTTTAACCGGCCGTCTTTCAAGTAGCGGATGGACCGTTTCTCCTGCCTGCGGCAAAGCCGCCAGAGAAGCGATTACCTGGGTAATCTTTTCCGAGTACGGCCTACCCGCCAGCCCTCTTTCCTGAGCTTTACGCATCCGCGAAGCGGCGATCATTTCCATAGCCTTGGTTATCTTGGCTATGTTGCCGATACCTTTTATGCGACGTCTTATTAAACGAATATTAGCCAATTATCAAAAACCCTTCTTAAACTCTTCTATAGCCGTTTTCAAGGCGGACTCTGTCTGCTCACTTATTTGCTTTTCCTCTCTAATGTTCTGGCCTACTTCAGGATGGTTTGCTTCCACAAAACGGTAGAAATTGGTCTCGAAATCTCTTACTTTATTTATGGCAACATCCTCCAGATAACCATTTATAGCTATATAGAATATCATTACCTGATTTTCCAGCGGCACCGGAGTATACTGTGGCTGTTTCAGTATCTCCGTTATTCTCTGCCCCATTTCAAGCTGTTGCCTAGTGGCTTTATCAAGCTCGGCGGTACCGAACTGGGCAAAGGCCGCCAACTCACGGTACTGCGCCATATCTAGCTTAAGCTTACTGGCTACCTTTTTCATTGCCTTTGTCTGGGCAGCACTGCCGACTCGTGATACAGAAAGTCCCAAGTTTACCGCCGGCCTGATACCGGCGTTAAACAGGTCCGATTCTACATATATCTGGCCATCGGTAATAGAAATGACATTGGTAGGTATATAGGCGGATACATCACCCGCCTGCGTTTCTATTACCGGTAGAGCCGTTAGTGAGCCGCCGCCGTTTTCGTCGTTAAGCTTAGCTGAGCGCTCCAGCAGGCGGCTGTGCAGGTAAAATACATCTCCGGGATAAGCTTCCCTCCCCGGCGGACGACGAAGTAGCAGCGAAAGCTGACGATACGCCCAGGCATGCCTGGTCAAGTCGTCATAAATAATTAGAGCATCCTTACCGTTCTCCATAAATTCCTCGCCTATGGCACAGCCGGCATATGGCGCCAGGTACTGTAGCGCCATCGAATCCGAGGAATTGGCGGCCACCACAACGGTATGCTCCATAGCCCCATATTGCTCAAGAGTAGCTACCAGCTGGGCAACCTTGGATGCCTTCTGCCCCACGGCGACATAGACACAAGTCAGGTTGCCGCCTTTCTGGTTTATTATAGTGTCCAAAGCAATGGCCGTCTTCCCTGTAGAACGGTCTCCTATTATAAGTTCCCTCTGGCCACGGCCTATGGGGAACATACTGTCAATAGCTTTTATGCCCGTCTGTACCGGAGTATTTACTGAAGAACGGGCTACTACATTGGGCGCTACTCTCTCAAGGGGTCTGGTTCTTTCGGCTTTTATAGCGCCACGTCCGTCAATCGGGCGGCCAAGAGAATCAACCACCCTTCCTATCAAAGCATCGCCAACCGGCACCTCGGCGATACGGTCGGTACAGCGCACTTCGTCGCCTTCTTTAATCTCGGTATCCTCACCCAGAATAACGGCGGCTACACTATCTTCCTCCAGGTTAAGGGCAATGCCCATGACATCGTTGGGAAATTGAAGCAACTCATTGTACTTGGCTGCCGTCAGCCCGTGAATACGGGCGATGCCGTCGCCCACCTCAATAACATTACCTACATCGGCTACGGCTGCCTGCGTACCGAACTGCTCTATCTGCTTTCTTATAATAGAAACTATATCTTTACCTTTCGTGGTCATTTAAACCACCTCCTTGCCGCCTTCTCTTTCATACTCTGCCCTCGCTTAATTCTTTCCTTAAAACTGATAGTTTGCTGCGAGTACTGCCATCAATCAATTTATCACCTATCCGGGCTATCATTCCGGATATAATTCTAGGGTCTACTTTAGTTTTTATTACTACTTTTTTACCCACCAGCTGACTCAGGCGCTGTGTCAGGCTTAATTCTTCCTGTTCGCTTAGAGGAATGGCGGTAATAACCTCGGCTTGCTCTATACCCTGTTGCCTGTCAACCAGCAGCCTGTATTCAGCGGCAATATCAGTCAGCAGTGCCAGCCTGCCTTTACTTATTAAAAGATAGACCAGATTCAACACCAGCGGATTCATCCCGCTCATCCGACCGGCCAGTAAATTTCTTTTTTCTTTAAAATGAATTTTCGGATTTTCAAAAAATGCCTTTATATAAACATCCCCGGCCAGCTTGGCGACCACCGTTAAATCCTGCCGCCACTTTTCCAGTTTATTCTCTTCCTCGGCAATTTTAAACACCGCCTGCGCATAGCGCATAGCGGATACTTTTCCTGCCAAAACGCCTCCTTGCTTAGTCCTTCAGCTACTAATTCTTGTTCAGGCTCTGACTTTCTTCCAGAACCTTATCTATAATCTGACGGTGCGCCTTTTTATCCAGCGAGCGCTCTATTACCTTTTCTGCCGCCATAATAGTCAGATCGGCATATTCCCGACGCAGCTCGTCTATTACTTCGTCGCGTTCCCGCCTTATTTCGGTGCGCGCCCTGGCCAGCAATAATTCGGCTTCTTCTTTGGCTTCCTGCCTGGCTTTTTGCCTTATCTCCTCGCTGGTCCTGGTGGCGCGGTCGATTACCAGCTGCCCCTGGTGGCTGGCTTCTTCTATTTTTACCTTAAATGCTTCTTCTGCCTGCTCCGCCTGTTTTTTTATCTGCTCGGTCTGCTCCATACTCTCTTTTACTTTTCTGGAGCGTTCGTCGAGCATTTTCATTATCGGCTTGTAGGCAAACAGGTACATTAAGCCCAGTAGGAGAGCGAAGTTAACCAGCTGTGCCAGTAAAGAAGGTAGATTTATACCAAGTTCCGATAAAAGTTTTTCCAATTAAATTTCCCCCTCTTTAAGGCTTCTAAGCGACGAATATAAGTAAGATGGATACCACCAGAGCGTAAATAGCGCACGCCTCAGCCATAGCTATTGCGAAAATCAAATTGGTAAATATCGCCCCCCTTGCTTCAGGATTGCGGCTAACTGCCTGTGTAGCGCCCCAGCCTAGAATACCGATACCGATACCGGGGCCGATAGCCCCCAGGCCGATTGCCAGACCGGCTGCCAGAGTTTTCATAGCTTCTGCTTCCATTGTTTTCTCCTTTCGCTTTCCCTTTTTATATCTTTATTTAATGCTCATCTTCAGTATGTGGAGTTACCGCTATCATAGCAAATACCAGAGTCAGACCACCGAAAATAAGCGCTTGTATGAAACCGACAAGCAGTTCGAGTCCATAAAAAACCGTCCCGATAACGAACGGCGCCATATAGGCTATCATTATAAGCAGTATTTCTCCACCGGTCATATTTCCAAATAGACGGAAGGTAAAGCTTAAAACACGAACCAGTTCACTAAGAAGTTCAATCCTACCTATAAAAGCTTTTATTGCCCCATTGAACATACCGCCTAAGCCTTTTTTTACTTTACCTGTGAAAACACTTTTTACAGAACCAAATAATGGATTAAAGTTGAAGAATTTACTGGAATACTTTCTTCCTATATCCCTTATTCCCCAGAACTCAACCATAAAAAATGAAATCAAAGCCAGCACCAAAGGCAAATTAATATCCGTATTTGCTCCTCTTATCAAATGAGCCGTTTCTCCATGCACATCTGTTATCAAAATAGAGCCAAATCCCGGTATAAGACTTAGCCAGGCATTGGCTATAACGAACAAAAATATTGTAGCCACCAGCGGGAAAAAACGCCGCCCATTCTTTTCTCCCGCTATATCGGTACAGAAATTGAGCAGCCAGCCGATAGCGAATTCGGCAAAGGTTTGTAATCTGCCAGGGATTAGTTTCATTTTGCGAGTTGCTGCCCAGAATATAAGTCCCAGTACCAAAATGCTTATCCAAGCGCCGATCATCGTATTGGTAATAGGAAACCCAAAAAGGCTGAATATTTCTTCAGGCGGGAGCTCAGGGTGGGGCTGGTCTATAATAAGCCAACTGGGCAGGTTTATATCGCTAAATATACTCCTGCCAACGGCACCAGAGATGATACTAATTAAAGTAAGCAATACAAGAGAAATAGCAATTATTGCTAAAACAGGCATTGAGATGCCTAAAATCTTCTTTTTAGGCACTAACTATTCCCCTTACTACTGTTTTTGTTTATTCTCGGCAGCACTCGGTAAACCCCGTAGAAGGCAACAAAAATGCCAATAAATAAACCGATTATCATCAAAAGAGGCTCGGTCTCTAACCTTTCGTCCAGCCAGCGTCCGCCTATTACACCCAGTAATATTGAAAGGCTGATATACCATCCGATACCTACCAACCGTAAGGCCGTTAGCCATCTGTCCATCCAAGCCTCAAAGCTCGTTCAGCATAACAGAGATTATGCTTTTTGGTCAAGCTATTCTATGGATTTTAAACTTTAAAATGACAATAAATAAGCCCCGATTTTACGGGGCTATCCTGCGGTTCAATACCAAAGGCTATTACCAGCTATCTACTCTGTTTCTTCCGAAACGAATAGATTGTTGAAATCACCACCGAAGTCCTTCAGGAAATTGTGCATATCAATAACTTCGTTTGCCGATACCTTTTCCTTTTCTGCAAAAGCGATTAGCTCTTCTTCGGTCAGGTCAGTAACCAGCTCGGGCGGTTTTCCGTTTTTTAAGATTACTGCCACCAGCGAGCGGGTTTTGCAGATACAGCAATATGCACTGAAAAACCAGATGTCTTCCTTGTTGCCCAGCACCTTTATATCACTATTATCATAGTGCCGTCCGCAAAGACCGCACTTTATGGTGGTTATCAATTTCCGTAAAAGATTTTCTTCTACCATTAAACCCTTAATCTCTTATCTATGACTTTCTTTTATCAAAATCTTCCAGGTCCAATGTATTTATAAAATCGTTAAAAGCCGAAAGTTTTTTAAGCTCTTCCTCGTCGATAATCTTTTTACCGCCGACATCGCCCTCGCCTGCTTCTCCCTCTTCCATAATGGGTTTGCCCGTTTCTTTATCTAAAAGGATTCCCGCCCTATCCAGCACCGAATCTTCGGCGTAGATTGGAACTTCTTTGTTCAAGGCTACCGCCAGCGCCAGGGCATCGCTTGGTCGCGA
>DAOUMG010000124.1:0-6101 GCA_034411935.1 Dehalococcoidaceae bacterium | reverse complement strand
AACGCTTTCCTGACCATCAACTGCCCCCTTTTTCATTTAATCGCCAGTCTAACATAAGAACTGGCTCCGTTTTTGGGGGGCAGGTCAAGAGAGCCACAGAAGGCAAACATACCGGAGGCCTACCGTTTGGCTATCAGTCCTGCTGGGAGAAAGGGCTTAAAGGAGAGACTTAAAGGAGAGAGAATTCAACATTGTGACATAGAGCACCCGGGCGGTATCCACATCCACACTGAAGAAGGACCAGCCGTCAGGGAACTCTTTAAGAGGTATGTCTCAGGCACAACTACTCTAGCTCAACTTGCCAAATGGCTCAATGGTCAGGGTCTCCGAACCCGCAACACCAAGAAGCTGCCTGATGCCAATGGTAATCTCGTCTCGGGTCCCAGGCTCTTTACAGTCGCTTCAGTCAGGGGCTTACTTCATAATCCCTTCTTTGCCGGTAAGGTAATCTATAGAAGCAAAGCTATCCCCGGAGCCCATGAATCAATAGTAAGCCAGGATGTATTTGATACAGTCCAGACCACTTTAAGAAAGAACTCAGGCCGCTCCAGAACTCTGGCCACCAGACCTGAAAGGGAATACCTCTTAAAAGGGCTGGTCAAGTGTGCCTACTGCGGCATGCCTATGTGGGCGCAGACTTATTATAGCGGCAAAAGCTACTATAGAGAGCACAGGGCAACCAGGAGCATAGCCGAGTGTCCGGCTCACGGTGGAGCGATATCGTGTCATATCATCGATGATCAGATGATAGAGCTAGTATCCGCTATCCAGTTAAAGCCAGCCTGGCTGGAAGAAGTATTATCTATAATAAGCCTTAAGGACGAGAAAGACCGTATCAATAAAGAACGTGAAGAAACGTTACTAAAGCGTAACCGCATGGTAAGAGCCTTTGTCGATGGACTGATACCTGAAGAAGAATACTTAAGACAGAAAAACTTATTGGATCTAGCTTTAGAATCCCTTGTTATACCCGAATATGACGCTGCTGAAGAAGCCGGCAATCTTATCATGAACCTGCCTAAGTTATGGGCTTCAGCCAACCTTATAGAGAGACGGAAGGTTCTCATGACAATGCTGGATGCCGTTTACATAGATGTAAAGCAGACCCGCTCTGTAGTGGCGGTTAAGCCTAGGCCACCTTTTAAGCCTATCCTCCAGGTGGCTGCGACTAATAAGGAGTCTAAAATTCACATATTGAAAGAGCCGCTGAACTCTTCGCCCAACGGCTCGTCTGTGTTCTTGGTGGAGACGGGGGAGGGTCGAACTCTACCTGAAACAAGGGTTTTGGAGTTTGTTGGATGCTAGAACACCTCTTTTTATTACACCGAACCACTTTATGCCTTCTTGTTATTAATACCGGTAACTCTGATTAAACAAGTAAAATCACTATTAGGAGCAGGTCATGATAATGAATATCCTATACCCGGTTTGTTCAAAATAAAGCTCCTTTTAGGCTCTAGTTCCTCAAACTTTCTTCTTAATCGTGTTATATACACTTTAATAGCAGTCTTTGAATCAGGATAATCATCACCCCATATATTTTCAGATATTTCAGCATAAGTAATGACTCTACCTGGATTCTTCATAAGACAATGTATTATCGTCCCCTCTGTTCTAGTGACATTTATACATTTATCACCATACATTAATTCATTAATCGTTGTACCAAAGTGTAACAAGCCGCTCGTGATAGATAAGTCTTCTTCAAATATTTTTTTCTTCGGCGTTAATGCCTTCATGCGCGCTAGGAGTTCCATTTGTCGAAATGGCTTAATAACATAATCATTTGCACCCCGCGATAGACATCTCACAACAACCCCTTCCTCTCCTCTGACACTAATTACCAATATGGGCACTGAAGAAAATGAACGAATACTATCAAGAACCTCAAAACCACTGATATCAGGTAAGCTTAGGTCCAGCAGCAATAAGTCGGGATTTTCTCTACGGGTCAATCGTATCCCATCTTTACCAAGCTTGGCTGGGATCAACTTGGCCGTCGGCCAGGAAAGCCTAAGCATTTCACGTAGAACATTGATGATTTCATCATCATCTTCGATGACTGCTATTTTCATTTTGTTTTTAAGCCAATACGATACTTTTACTTGGTTTACTTACCGGGATTGAAAATCCAAAAACACTGCCTTCCCCGAATTTACTGTTAACCCAGATTTTCCCGCCATGCAATTCAACCAGCATTTTGGATATTGGTAATCCTAAACCTAATCCACCTGAGCAATTTTCTTTTCCGGTTACCTCGATAAATGGTAGGAAAATATTTTCTTTGTCTTTGTCACTTATGCCTCTACCATTATCTTTTACTTCTACTAAAAAGTTACCGTTTTGTTGTCGAGCTTTGACAATTATTGTCCCTTTTGTTGGCGTAAACTTAATTGAATTACTGAGTAGATTTAATAACACTTCCTTTAAACGGCACTCGTCAATCCACAATATTTGAGATTTAACAGGAAGATCACAAATAAGATTCTGTTTATTTTTAAGGACTTGGGGTTTTATGCATTCGATTACTTCTGATATCATTTCAAGGCTATCACATTGGTGATAATTAAGCTTTAAAATACCTATTTCGCCCTTGATAATATCAAGTAATTCGCTGACTCTATCATTTAAGGTAGTGGAACATGCACTAATTGATTTTGCAAGATTCTTTTGGCTTATATTCTCTGAGTAATTTAATAAGACGTCACTGGCGGCAATAATACTGGTAAGAGGTGTTTTAAGTTCGTGAACTAATGCTTGAGTATATTTAATGCGTTTTTCTATCTGATCCTGCAATTCTTTATGTAAATTTGTCTCTCGTTCAAGGGCTTTTCTTAAGTCTATTTCAGCTTCCTTTTGTTTGGTTATATCTTCTATTCTGCCAACGAAATAATCTATCCATCCACTAGTATGGTAATTTGGATAAATCGTTTCTTTTATCCATAGTACTTTCCCTTCCTTATGTCTTACCATATATTCCTTATGGTACGGCTCTTTAAGACCTTTTGTTAAACAACTATAATAGAACAGGCGTCTATATTCGGTATGTTGTTTATGTGTTGAATCACAATAAAAATCTGTACTTATTCTATTATTAAGGATGTCCTTCAATTCAGCCTGGTTATATCCTAGAATTTCTATAGTCTGTGGGCTTATATAGTCAACTTCATTAGTATGTATGTTCAACCTGTATATTACTTCTTTTAGGGTTCCCATAATTGTATCGAACATAGGCTCGCGTTTTATTTGGTTCTTAATATGTTGTGATCTTGATATCTGTTTTCTTACTATCGGTGACAATGATTTATCAAATAAACTTTTTAGGATAGAAATACTTGCTTTTTGAATCTCGTAAGGTAAACTTACCTGGTGGGCAAAATCATCGATTCTATTTACGTCCAATTTGTCAGTATCAAACTGTAGGAATAAGATTTTAGTACCCTTATTTTTATTAAGGATATTGCCATTCTTAGCATTTACTCCGAAGGAAGAAACAATATCGTCCTTCCAATTGGTAATGAAAGGTTTTGTTAATAACCAGTATTTCCCTCTGGCGTAATTTGTTACTTGATCCTTGCCAATTAACATTTCCCAGCAATTATTTCCTTCTAGTTTTATTATCTGCCCGTTATATTGGCGGAGTATAGTTGACATTTTTGGATGGCAAATACCTGTAGCCAAGATAGTATAGTCATTCTCAATTAGAGACCTATTTATATATAACTGGAAGGAATCCGTATTAACACTAAAACAACAAGAAGGTATTATTGGATATATTCTACAAATATCTACGTATTCGGTTAGACATTCTCTTACGAGTTTGTAAATAGCCGAACAAGTTACTATTCCAATATTCATAACGCTATCCACTTGGTATTAAGTCACGTAACAATTTTGCCAAGCAATGCAAGTTCATAGGGAATTCACAGTTGGGGAAAATATCTTTCAGTTTGTTATCGTACTCAAATGGTATACCACCAACAATAACCTTGATATTTTGTAGAAAAGAGCTTTGTACTAATTCTTCTAATAACGGTATTTCGTGGAAATGAAATAGTGATACTAGAATACAACTAGGTTTATGTGAGGCAATGAAATTCTCAAATCGCTCATTATTGATATTCAGTAGATAAGTTCTATTCTTGAAACCCAAAGACGATAGGTATAGCTTTAGAAGATTAACACTCAACGGTACCATCGGAGAAAAATAGCATATAGGAATCGTCATCTGACTTTTTTGGGCACTTTTTCGATTACTGCTTATTAGAAACACACTAACTAGATCCAGTAGTGCCCCCAAATTTGTTGGTGTCAGGTGTTGTAACCGCCATGTTTTATCAATGTCTTCAATAAAACCTGTAATTTGTTCATGACTATATACCTCATCAGCATAGTCGTCTAATAGTTCTTCTCTAAGAATTTCAGGGTTCTCTAACATGGAAGTTAGATATGAGAGTTTCACGCCATTAATCAAATCTTGTTGAGTCATCACTAGCCTATATTTTAAGTTAATAACTTGATAATAGCAATACGTATTTAGTAGTACAAGATCTAATATTACAATTATCAAGCTTTGAAGAAATATTGTAACCATGTGTAACCAAATTGTAACCGATCATTCATTGTTAATTATCTGGTTGATAGTTTTAAATATAAATCAAATATTAAGTATGGCTCTTTCTGTGAAATTGGTGATATTAGGAGGTGCTATTGGTAATCTAAAACAATATTATGTATACATGAGGAAAATACAAGGAGGTATTTATGAAAGGTATATATCACTCAACGGTAAGTCGCCGTGATTTTATGAAGGCTTTAGGTCTCGGTGCTGCGGGGCTTGGTGCTGCCACGGCTACTATTCCGGCCTTTAATGACCTAGACGAGATTATTGCTAAACCTGAAGGCGGCGATGAAAATCTACCCTGGTGGATAAAAGAGAGGGACTATCTAGACCCAACCACAGAGGTTGATTGGAATATACTCCAGCGTTTTGATGGCACCAAATATCCTATGATCCCAGGATTCGCTCCTGGTTCTCCTGCAAGCCTCGCTTCTCAACTTTCACCAGAAAGGCTTGCGAAGATGCTATCTGATTATGGTTCCATGGAGAATGACTGCCTGGAAAAGGATAATGTGCCTGGCTTTACCCGTAGGGATTGGGCTTTCAGTCGGGCAGTCCCGGGTGTTATTCAAAGAATGTCTTACCGTAACGGGCATAACTATGCTTGCTTTATGGGTGACGAAAAGATGATGGCTGAAGTCCAAAGTTTGCAAGATGTTGGTTATCCTAGATGGAATGGCAGTGAGGAAGAGAATGCTCGTATGATTAGGACATTTCTCAGGTATATTGGGGGGCCTCGAGTTAGGTTCCTTGCTATCGATGAACGTGTTAAAAAAATAGTCAACACGGGTGATTACAGAGACCCCAGTCGACCATTTGTGTTTGAAGACTGTACCAAACCATACGAGGGTACTGACAGAAAGGCTATACCTAATAATGGGAAGTATGCAATCGTCTTCAGCTATCAGGGTAGCTGGGAGACAGCCATGAGACCCGATACTTGGATATATAGGGGTGGCGCTCTTAAGCAATGTCTCGACGGCGATGAGCCCTCATTATATTTGCAACGTTTTCTAAAAGCCTTGGGGTATTGGGGTATAACATCGGATGACTTCACAGGCCTTTGTTCTCATCCAGCCGCTGGCGTTTTGTCTGGCCATGGAGAGCTTGGGCGTATTTCGCAGTGTGTCTGCCCTGACACTTGGGCACGCTGTACCCGCATGGTAATAACAGATTTACCCGTGCCTCCGAGTAATCCGATAGATTTTGGCCTTGCACGTTTCTGTGGTACTGCCTGTACCAAATGTGCTGACGTCTGCCCAAATAATGCCATTTATAAAGAGATAGAGCCTACCTGGGAGATGCCATCTGACCCTGGTAATTCCTATCTAAAACCCGAAGAGTTTTGTGTACCTGGCAAGAAAGTATGGCCGCTTAATCATGTTAACTGTATGGAATATATGACTTCTCGCAACTTTAGCCTTTGTGGTATATGTTACGCGAACTGCGTATATAACAAGCTCCATGATGCTAATATACA
>DAOUMG010000123.1:0-1949 GCA_034411935.1 Dehalococcoidaceae bacterium | reverse complement strand
GGCGCTTATATGCCGCTCATTTTCGCCGCTGAGTATAACGAAATAATCGGTAAAACTGGCGACTTTCCTCACATCCAGCAGTAGAATATCCTGAGCCTGCTTATCGCCGGCTATTTCGACGACTTTTCTGGCTAAATCAATCGCTTTCAGAAGAATAAGCCTCCGAATGAACATTATATCACAATCTGTTGCCGTGCTATACTACGGCGATGAATGGCCTATCGTTCGGTACCGCCGGTATTCCCATCGCCACCACGCCCTTAAGCACCATAGAAGGTATAAAGCAGATTAAACGCCTGGGTCTAAGTTGCATGGAAATAGAGTTCGTCCAGGGAGTCTACCTAAATGAAGAGGTAGCCATAGAAGTAGCTAAAACGGCTGCCGCAAGTAACATCAGGCTCTCGGTACATGCCCCGTATTATGTCAATTTTAACGCCCATGAAACAGTGAAGGTAAGGAATAGCCAGTATATGCTATATGAATCGGCTTGCATAGGTGCCCTGTGCGACGCCCAGAGCGTTGCTTTTCACGCCGGCTTTTATCTGGGCGATTCTAAAGAAGCGGCCTTCATTACTATAAAAGATAGGCTCAAGCAGGTTTTAGATAAACTAAAGGAAGAAGATATCAACATCAAGCTAAGACCAGAGGTTAGTGGTAAAGGCAGCCAGTTCGGCAGCCTGGAAGAGATTTTAGGACTATGCTCCCGGTTAGAAGGTCTGGCCCCCTGTATTGACTTCGCCCACTGCCACGCCCGCAGTGGCGCCGATAACAGCTATCCCGAGTTCGCAGGTATCTTAGAGCAGGTTAGGGATAATCTTGGAGATAACGCCTTAAAAGATATGCATATCCATATCTCGGGTATCGCCTATAGCCAGAAGGGCGAAAGAAAACACCTTACACTAAATGAATCCGACTTCAACTATACCGAGCTTCTAAAAGCTTTAAAAACATACGGCGCAGAAGGTCTTGTAATCTGTGAAAGCCCCAATCTGGAAGAGGACGCCCTGCTCCTAAAGACTACTTACCAGGGTTTATCCGTAGCTTGATTAACTTCGTTATTGCTTTATGTTGTCTCTTACATCTGATATAATATAAGCGGGTTATACGATAAGAACTGCTTTTTGAGGTAACTGATGAAATTCAACTGGAAACGCAGCGCCACTATCTACGCTGTTATCCTTATAGCAACCATAGTTATATTTTCCTTCCTGCTGCCCAGAACCATCCCCCCCAAAGAAATCCCTCTTAACGAGGCTATTGCCATGTCTCAGGAAGGCAGAATAGATACGATACTGATAGAAGGCGATACCATGCTTATCACCGATATCAATGGTGATGAGTTTATAACAGTCAAGGAAATAATGGCTACCATTTATGACATAAAAGGTTTGGAGCTTGAGGGAATAACCATTGAAGTAAAAAGTTCCACCGGATTTGACTGGGGCACCATACTTATTAACCTGCTGCCTGTACTTTTTATAGGTGCCCTTATTTTCTTCCTGTTCAGCCAGGCTCGCGGCGCCAACAACCAGCAGATGAGTTTCGGGCGCTCCAGGGCACGCATGTTTTCCGCCGATAGGCCTACGGTGACTTTTAACGATGTCGCCGGCGTCGAGGAAGCCAAGCAGGAAGTACGAGAAGTAGTAGATTTCCTCAAAAGTCGCGAGAAGTTCCAGGCACTAGGCGCCCGCATCCCCAAAGGAATGCTTTTGGTAGGGCCGCCCGGCTGTGGTAAAACCTTGCTGGCACGGGCAATCGCCGGTGAAGCCGGAGTGCCCTTTTTCTCCATCAGCGGCAGCGAGTTCGTCGAGATGTTCGTCGGCGTCGGCGCCTCACGTGTGCGCGACCTATTCGACCAAGCTAAGCGTAACGCCCCCTGTATCATCTTTATTGATGAGATAGACGCCGTCGGCCGTCATCGCGGTTCCGGTCTGGGAGGCAGCCACGAC
>DAOUMG010000122.1:0-2750 GCA_034411935.1 Dehalococcoidaceae bacterium | reverse complement strand
CGGTTACCGTGATTTTGGGCTGGGACTTGAGACGGAGGTCTATGCTTCCGAAGATAAGCTTAACCGCTGGACGGATTTAATAGGCGTTGACCTGGGGGTGATACCCGGCGGTTACGGCTGGCTTTTTCCCAAGGGAGACCACTTATCTATTGGTGTGGTGGGCCGGAAGAGTTATGCTTTAAAATTAAGGCCTTACCTTGAAAAATTGCTTAAAAGCTATGGTTTAGCTGGTATTAAAAGCGAGGTCAGGGGTGCGCTGGTGCCGGTGAGACGGCGGGGTGATGCCATCGCCTGCGAAAGGGGACTTCTGGTGGGTGACGCCGCCGGGCTGGTAGACGCCGCTACCGGCGAAGGTATCTATTACGCCATAAAGAGCGCCCGGATAGCCGCTGGAGAAATCTATAGTCACTTAGGCGGGGATATTTCCGACTTCGGAAGCTACCAGAGAAGGATTGATGCCGAAATCATGCCTGAAATAGATATATCCCGTTCTCTACAGCGCCTGTTCGTTCAACTGGCCGTCTTTTCGCCCTGCCTTTTCTTCAGGATGACCGCCGGTAGCAAAAGGGTTTTCAGGGCAATCTGTAAGGTTATCAGGGGTGAGAGTAGCTACCTTGACGTCAGCCGGGAGCTGGGTAGCCTTGGCTTTATATTCAAAATGGCCACCCGCTGATTGTAATCGGCCTTTTTCAGTGTTATACTCACTGGTCGGTAAGCGGCTAGAAAGAGGTTTTATGAAAAGAGTTGACGGACGCAGCTATGATGAAATAAGAACGGTATGCATTACGCCCGGTTATCAAAGCTTTGCAGAGGGTTCGGTACTGATTGAGCAGGGCAAGACGAGGCTAATCTGCTCGGTTAGTGTTGAAGATAGAGTGCCACCTTTTTTAAAAGGTAGTGGTAGCGGCTGGATAACCGCCGAATACGCCATGCTACCGCGGGCGACCACCACCCGAACTCCCAGAGAATCGTATCAAGGACGGGTTTCCGGTCGCAGCAAGGAGATACAGCGCCTTATCGGCCGTTCTTTAAGGGCGGTGACCGACCTTGACAGCTTGGGCGAGAGAAGTCTGGTGGTTGATTGCGATGTCCTGCAGGCCGATGCTGGCACCAGGACGGCGGCTATTACAGGAGCTTACGTCGCCCTCTACCAGGCGATGCATGATATGGTTAAAATCGGCCTGATACCGAGCATACCGTTTCAGAGCCAGGTGGCGGCGGTAAGCGTCGGGCTGGTGAAAAACTACCTGATGCTTGACCTCTGCTATGACGAGGATTCGGCCGCTTCAGCCGATTTTAACGTGGTGATGACCGGTAAAGGCGAGTTCGTCGAGGTGCAGGGTACCGCTGAGAGTAAGCCGTTCAGCAAGGAAACCATAGATATGGTGCTGGCTCTGGCAGAAAAGGGTATTTCTCAGTTATTTGAAATACAGCAAAAGGTTATCGACAGCCTTAAATTAAGGTAACCTCCTAAGGGCGTATCTGCCCGCTGCCGAAGATTATCCACTTGTAGCTGGTTATTTCCCTTAATCCTAAGGGACCCCGGGCGTGCATCTTCTGGGTGCTGATGCCCAGCTCCGCCCCCAACCCGAACTGGGCACCGTCGGTATATCTGGTGCTGGCGTTGGCGTAGACGGCGGCGGCATCCACCTCGTTCAAGAAGCGCATGGCGGCCTCGTAGCCCTCGGTAACGATGGCTTCAGAGTGCCCCGAGCCGTAGTCGGCGATGTGCTTGAGCGCCTCGTCCAGCGAGTCGACCACTTTAACAGCGGCTTTAAGAGATAAAAACTCCTTACCCCAGTCTTCATCGGTGGCGGCTAGTAATTTAATTGAAGGTACAGGTTTGAGGATAGCCATCGCCCTCCCGTCTGCGTGTATCTCTACGCCTGCTTTAGACCATTCGGCGGCAATAAGGGGCAGGTATTTGCTGGCTATTTCTTTATGTACCAGCAGGCTATCCAGGGCATTACAGACGGTAGGACGCTGTACCTTGGCGTTGTAGGCAATAGCCACCGCTTTATCTATATCGGCATCTTTATCAATATAGGTATGGCAGACGCCGATACCGCCGGCTACCACCGGCATACGGGCGTTTTCCTTGATAAATTTAATCAGCCCGGCACCACCGCGGGGGATCATCAGGTCTATGACATCGGCCATCTTAAGCAGCTGGTTGACCAGCGCCCTGTCCGTATTATCAATAAATTGGACGGCGCCATGGGGTACGCCGGCTCTGGTACTTGCCTTCTGAACCAGACCGGCCAGCGCCGAGTTTGAGTTAAAGGCTTCCTTGCCGCCTCTTAAAATGACGGCGTTGCCCGCTTTTAAGCACAGGCTGGAGATATCTATGGTTACATTTGGGCGGCTCTCGTAAATGGCGCCGATTACTCCCAAAGGCACCCGCTTTCTGCCGATGATAAGCCCGTTAGCCATGGTACGCATATCGAACATCTCGCCCACCGGGTCGGGCAGGGAAGCGATGGTAAGCACGTCTTCCGCCATCGCCTTGATGCGCTCTTTAGTGAGAAGCAGGCGGTCCAGCATAGCCTTGTCCATTCCGGAGGCTTCGGCTTCTTTAAAATCGGCTTTATTGGCTTTAAGAATTGCCTCCGTTTCTTTTATAAGGTCGTCGGCTATTTGACATAAAGCTTTATTTTTTATCTCGGTAGAGAGATAAGCCATCCGCCGCGAGGCGTCTTTGGCTTCCAAACATTTTGCTCTTAGTTCTTTATCTTTGTTTTCCATAATGG
>DAOUMG010000121.1:0-5228 GCA_034411935.1 Dehalococcoidaceae bacterium | reverse complement strand
AATAGGAGTTTAATAAAACTAAATAAGGGTTATGATATATCGGGCTTTTGCCCTGTAAATCAATAGAAAAGGAGCCAGACATGCCAGTAGGAATTTTAGTTGATACTACCAGATGTACCGGTTGCAGAGGTTGCCAGTCCGCCTGTAAGCAGTGGAATCTGCTGCCTGGTATAGAGACTTCATTTAGTCCGACGATGACCAACCCACCGGAGCTAAGCGCCAATACCTATAATCATGTTGAGTTCTTTGAGGTGGAGCACGAGGGAAAGTTTAACTGGATTTTCGTTCACAAGAGATGCATGCACTGTTCCGACCCTGCCTGCGTATCCGTTTGCCCGGTAGCCGCCCTTCACAAGAGGGCCAACGGACCGGTTGTCTGGGACGAGGGTAAATGCTTCGGCTGCCGCTATTGCCAGAACGCCTGCCCCTGGGATATTCCCAAGTTCGAATGGGACGAGCCCTGGCCTAAGATTGAAAAGTGTACCCTGTGCTGGAACAGGTTAGAGGATGGTATGCAACCGGCCTGTACCAAGACCTGTCCTCCCGGCGCCCTTAAGTTCGGCGAGCGTGCCGATTTACTGGCAGAAGCTCATGAAAGAATACAGGAAAACCCGGATAGGTACTATGACTATATCTACGGCGAACACGAAGCCGGCGGCACTGCGTTGCTCTACATAGCGGCGGTACCACCTGAAAAGATAGGTTTTACCCATAAGGAGAAGGAGTTCTACCCGGAATATACCTGGGAATTCCTATCACGGATACCGGCTGAAGTTGCCGTACTGCTACTCCTACTGGTAGGCATCTATATCTTCCGCTCAAAGCGGGTAAAGGATAAAGAGGAAGAAACGGTTGCCAAGAAATAGTTAATTGAATACCGGAACAAAGAGGCGAATTGCGAGCCTAACTTCTTAAATATTAAATAGCATTATTGTCTCTATAACAGGAAGTAATGTCTTCTGTCGGCGTAATCTCTATGATGTCTTCTCTGATAGTTTCTAGCTGGGTGTTGAGTTCTCTAATTGTGCTACTAGATAGGTTGATTTCTTTAAGCATGAGAAATAATCTTATGATATAATTTAGAATTCTAACAATAAGGAGTTAGTTATGATAGCTAGCAGAAAACTAACGCGAAGAGATTTTACCAAGCTATGCGCCGGCTCTACGGCGGCACTGGGTATGGCTCTTTTTAAGTTCCCGGAATTCGAGAACCTGTTCGTCTCGTCACTTAAAGAGGTGCCGATCATCTGGATTCAGGGCGGCAGTGATTCCGGCTGTAGCGTCTCTATGATAAACGCCTTTAAGCCTACCATCCAGGACCTGCTGCTGACGGCGGTTGTCCCCGGAAACCATGTGAACCTGCGCTTTCACCAGACGCTGATGGCAGGCCAGGGCGATGTAGCTATGCAAGCCCTGGAAAGCGCCGCCAGCAAAGGCGGTTATGTACTGGTAGTAGAAGGCTCCGTCTCCACCAAAGACGGCGGCATCTACTGTACCCTGGGCGAAAAGAACAACGTGGGAATACCCTTCCTCGACCACCTGCTTGAGCTGGCGCCCGACGCCGTAGCCGTAATCAATCTGGGCACCTGCTCCTCCTTCGGCGGTATACCGGCAGCCAAGCCCAATCCCACCGGCTGTAAACCCGTGATGGACATCCTGGCAGAAAATAATATAGATACCCCGGTAATCAATCTGCCCGGCTGCCCGCCGCATCCTGATTGGTTCATAGGTACGGTAGCTTCCATTCTAATCGGCGGGCTGGATTCCGTAGAAGTTGACGACCTTAAAAGGCCTACCGCCTTCTACGGCAAGACCATCCATGACCAGTGTCCCCGAAGAGGCCAGTTCGAAGCCGGCGAATTCGCCACCAAGCTTTCAGAACCCTATTGCCTCTACAAACTAGGCTGTAAGGGTCCGGTAACCTACGCAGATTGCTCCGACAGGTTATGGAACAATAAAACCCGCTGGTGCGTTGAGGCTAACGCCCCCTGCGCCGGTTGCGCCCACCCCGGCTTCCCGGATGAGATTTCGCCCCTGTACCAGGGGCTTGACTTAATGAAAGATATTAATAAAGTAGCCATCGGTGTCGGCGCTGCGGTCGTTCTGGGTGCCGGTACTTACTTCCTGGGCAAGCAGATGGGTAAGAAATTAAAAAAGTAACTTTGATAACAAGATAACAGGGAGACGAAAAATGAGCAAGATCGTAATTGATCCCGTAACCAGGTTGGAAGGCCACTTAAAGATTGAGGCCACTGTTGAAGGCGGCGTGGTCAGGGAGACCAAATCCAGCGGCGTTTTATTCCGCGGCTTTGAAATGATTTTAAAAGACCGTAATCCGCTTGATGCACTGCATATCACCCAGCGTATCTGCGGCGTCTGCCCTACTTCCCATGTAATAACCTCGGCACGCAATCTTGATAACGCTTTCGGTATTGAAGGGCGGATTCCCGAAAACGGCCGCATATTGCGCAATCTGATCCAGGCGGCTAACTATATCATGTCTCACATAGTCCATTTCTACCATCTGGCAGCCCTGGATTATGTAGATGTTACCAAGGTGGCCGGTTACGACGGTGATGACCCTAATCTGATGAAGGTGGCTGATTTTATTAAAAGAGCCCTGGATGCCGGCGATATGGAAATGCTGGGCATTTTTTATCCCCGCTACGAAGGCGACTACCGCATGCCCACCGATGTCGCCAGAGCGGCTGTCTCCCATTATGTTACTGCGCTGGATATGCGCCGCATCGCCCACGAAGCTTCGGCGGTTTTTAGCGGCCGTATGCCCCACAGCGTTGCCGTGGTGGCCGGCGGCGTTACCTCGCAACCCAGTACCGAGAATATCGCCCGTTTCCTGGGTAAGCTACAGGAGCTGCGCGATTTTGTTAATAATGTATACATTCCCGATGTCCTGGCTGTCGCCGGTGTTTATTCGGACTATTTCGCCATCGGCCAGGGCTGTGGCAATCTGATAAGCTATGGTATTTTTGACCTGAGCGAAAAAGAAAAAACCGAACTGGGCCGCGACCAGCTGCTTACTAAAGGCACTACCTCACTTACAGACTTAACCCACAGGTCGCTCGATGCCGCCAAGATAACCGAGGATGTTACCCACTCCTGGTTCGATAACGCCTCCGGCCTGCATCCCAGCCAGGGTGAAACCGAACCCGATTATAACAAAAACGGCGGTTATAGCTGGCTGAAATCGCCTCGTTATAACGGCGAGGTCTACGAAGCCGGCCCTCTGGCACGTATGGTGGTCAACTATGTCGCCGGCGACCCGACGGTTACCAAGATGGTCAACGATACCCTGGCTCACTTCGGCGCCGGACCGGGAGCATTATTCAGTGTCCTGGGCAGGCATGCCGCCCGCGCTCTTGAATGTAAGCTGGTAGCAGATAAAGCCGCCGAGTGGGCGCTCCAGCTCAAACTAGGAGAGCCGGTAGCCGCCGAGTTCGACATTCCCGATAGCGCTATGGGTCAGGGGCTATGGGAAGCACCACGCGGCGCCCTGGGCCACTGGATAAACATAGAAGAAGGCAAGATAAAGAACTACCAGGTCATCACCCCCTCCGCCTGGAACGCATCGCCGGCCGACGCCAAGAACCAGCCGGGACCCATCGAGCAGGCTATCAACGGCACTACCATTAGGGATGAAGAAAATCCCTTCGAGATTGTCCGCATCGTCCGCTCCTTCGATCCCTGCCTTGCCTGCGCCATCCATATACTAAAGCCCGGCAGCAATTCTGTTGGTAAATACCGCATCCTGTAATGCGGTAAGCTTTAATGAACAAAGAAGCGAATTGCGAAAAACCACCGGCACCGGTTCTGGTGCTCGGTGTAGGCAATATTCTAATGGGCGACGAAGGTATCGGCGTTCGGGTAATTGAATCCCTGAAAGATTGCCAGCTACCAGAAGGCGTAGAACTATTTGACGGCGGCACCGCCTCTCTAGAACTGCTGTCTATTTTTTCAGACCGTAAGAAGCTGGTTATCATAGATGCCATAAGAGGCGGACAGGAAGCGGGAGCCGTCTACCGCTTTAACTTCGAGGATTTAACCTACCGCAAAGATTTTGCCACCTCGCTTCACCAGATAGGCATCACGGATACCCTTAACCAGGCAAAAATACTCGGTTGCCTGCCTGAGGAAGTGGTTCTTATAGGCATAGAGCCTGCCACTATAAAGCCGGGGCTTGAACTCTCGCCCGAAATAGCCGCCGTTATACCCAGAGTGAAAGAGGTAATCCTTAAAGAACTGGCCAATAAGTAGCTCTTAACTCAATCTATACCAATCCTGTCAAGGGCTAGTCTTACCTCTTTGATAAATTCAGCTACCTTTTCTAAAGAGGGGTCTTCCTCTATAAGCTTAACGATACGGCTGCCGATGATAACGCCGTCCCCGACCCGGGCTGCCCTGACCGCCTGCTCGGCGGTGGAAATGCCGAAACCGATACATAGCGGCTGGCTGGCTATGTTTCTTACCCTTCTTTTAACGAAATCCTCAAGTTCAGCCGGCAGCTCTCTCCTGGCTCCGGTAACACCTGTCAGGGATACCAGGTAGATAAAACCGCTGGCTCTCTCGGCTACTTCTCTAATGCGTCCATCGGTGCTGGTCGGCGCCAGCAGATAGATTAAGTCCAGGTCATGTCTTCTCAAAGCATTCTCCAGAGCCGAAGACTCTTCCAGAGGAAGGTCGGGGACGATAAGCCCCGAGACACCCGCTTTGGCACAGGCATCGCTGAATTCCTCCAGCCCGTAGCTATAAACGGGATTATAGTAGGTCATAAAGACCAGCGGCGCTTTAACCTGTCTGCTTAGCCTGTCGGCTATTTCAAGGCATGTTTTTGGAGTAACTCCGTTTTCAAGCGCCCCGAAGCTGGCTCTCTGGATAGTGGCGCCGTCCGCCAGCGGGTCTGAAAAAGGTATCCCCAGCTCTATTATGTCGCAACCGCAGTCAGCCAGCAGGGGCACTACTTTTAAAGTAGCTTCAACATCGGGGTAGCCCACGGTAACATAAGCTACCAGAGCTTTATGACCTTTTTTATCAAACACTTCTTCAATTCTTTTCATAGCTTCATTCCCAAAGCTTTAGTTACTATATCCATATCCTTATCACCCCGGCCGCTTAAGTTTATCAGGATAATCTGCTCTTTCGGCAACGAGCCGGCTATTTCGGCGGCATAGGCTATGGCATGTGCCGGCTCAAGGGCGGGAATAATGCCCTCG
>DAOUMG010000120.1:0-5840 GCA_034411935.1 Dehalococcoidaceae bacterium | reverse complement strand
ATCAAGTTCGTGGGATCTCTAGATAACCTTGAAGGAATGAAGTTCGACGGAATAATCATCACGGTGGCGCATGAGGCATTTAAAAAACTGAAGCTTTCCGATATTGCGAGAATGCAGAATACAAATCCCGTTCTTGTTGATGTTCGAAGAATATTTGATGGAGAAGAAGCCAGGCAAGCGGGTTTCATCTATAGAACGCTATGACAGATGTAAAACCCAAGGTAGTTGCCGTAATACCCTGTTATAACACCGCCCCTCATATAACAGAGGTAGTCAGTAAGGCTCGGCAGTATGTTGATCAGGTTATTGTGGTGGATGACGGGTCAACCGACGATACGGCAGAGGTGGCAAGGAAAGCCGGTGCCTTGGTGTTAAGTCATGATAAAAACCGCGGCAAAGGTGCTGCCATGAAATACGGTGCCCAGCAAAGTCATGCTGATATTCTCATTTTTATTGATGGTGATGGGCAACATGATCCTTCAGAGATTCCTGTGTTATTGAAACCCCTTTTTGACAATCAAGCAGATCTGGTTATCGGTTCAAGGCACATGAATAATTCAATTAATAAATCAGCTCCAATCGCAAGGAGAGCGGCAAATACTTTCGCTTCAACGATAATCTCTGCTGTAATTCAAATGAAGGGATATAATGATAGATACCAGCAAAATTATAAGAAAATTACCGATTGTACCAGTGGATTTCGAGCTTTAAAAAAAGAGAAATGGGATCGATTGCAACTTCTTTCTAACAATTACCAGATAGAGACTGAAATAACATTTGAATCGGCAAAGTGTGGCTTGATAATAACCGAGGTGCCTATTCATTGTATTTGGGGCAATAGTTCAACGAGACTATCGATTGTTGGAGATGGATTTAGGACTATTTCGTTGATACTGAAAAAATAACTTCAGAATGAAACGTATTCTTATATTTGCTGAATTTTTTTATCCACATATAGGTGGGTACGAAAGCAATATACGTGAGCTAGCCTCAAGGTTGGTTAGATATGGTTATAGTATTGATTTAGTAACATCCAATACCGAAAGCACCATTGAAATAGAATCTATTAATGGTTTCAATGTCTACCGTTTACCTTGTTGGAATATAATAAATGGAACTTACCCTATAATAAAACCTTTTCCCAGTGGATTTCGTATAGTACGCAAAATATGGCAAAAACCATATGATGCTATCATAACCAACACTCGGTTTTTCCAAACAAGCTTAATTGGCGCTGTTTTATCAAAGTTAAGAAAAATACCCCTTCTTCACATCGAACGCGGTTCTTGCCATAGTGTTACTAATAGCAGTTTAATCAATTTGATAGCACGTATTTTCGACCATACATTTGGAGCTTGGATAGTGTGTCAGGCTCAGATAAATGTTAGTGTTTCAAATGCGGTCTATATATTCTTACAGCATTTGGGTGCAAAAAGTATTATAACTATTCCAAATGGTATTGACACTGACGTATTTCAAAAAACAACGACAGAAATACGCCAACGTCTGAAAATCACCAATGATACTGTTGTATTGGCATTTGTAGGAAGGTTGATTTTTGCTAAAGGAGTACAAGATTTACTTACCCAAACACAAATACTTAGGCAAAAATATCGTAACATTCATCTGCTTATCGCTGGCGGCGGCGGTTATCGAAGAGAATTAGAAAAGAAGGTGCTAACTCTAAATTGCCAAGACATTGTTTCTTTTTTAGGCGAATTGAACAGAGACCAACTCATTGATATGCTTAGCGGGGTGGACATTTTAGTAAACCCTTCATATTCCGAAGGACTACCGACTTCCGTGTTAGAAGCTGGTAGTATGGCTCTAGCTATTGTTGCAACAGATGTTGGGGGTACTAGGGAAATTATTGAGCATGGTAAAAACGGACTACTAATAAAAGCCGGTGATTCTATTCAGCTGAATAAAGCACTCTCGAAATTATTGGATAACAAAGGAATGAGGAAACGTCTAGGTTATAATGCAAGAACGTACATAATGAATAATTATCAATGGCGACGCATTACACAACAAATGGTTGATATTATTAACATCAATACTTAATAGAACTTGGAGATTTGGGACACATGAGCCATATTCTTAAAGCAAAATATCTATATCAACTTATGAGGAGCCAGTGGAAATCATTTGACGAGTTGAAAGCCATGCAGGATAAAAAACTTCGGGCAATGATCAGATATGCTTACGAAAATGTGCCCTTTTATCAAGATAAGTTTGACAGGGCAGGAGTTCTACCAGGAGACATAAATACAGCAGAAGATCTGCCGAAACTTCCTGTCACAACGAAACAGGAAATAAAGGAGGGTTTCCCCTTACAAATGATCGCAAAAGGCGTAGACATAAATAAATGCTGGCTCCCCCACACGAGTGGCTCTACGGGTACGCCTATGATCGTAGCTTATAATGAAGCGGCTGAGGATTTTCAGAAGGCCGTTGCTCTGAGACCGAATATAAGTTGCGGACAAGGTTATTTTGATAAATGGGTAACATTCACAGATCCAAGGCATATAACAGGAAAGAAGTTGTTTCAACATTTTGGGCTTTTTAACCCGACGCGGATTTCCCTATTCGAAAGCCTTGATAATCAAATAGCTTTATTACGTAAAATAAAACCAAAGATTCTTGAGGGCTATCCGTCTCATCTCTATACTCTAGTAAAAAAGATAAGGGAGCTGAATGCTTCGGTAAACCCCAAAATTATTTTCACAACTGCCGAATTACTGAATAGCAACGTTAGAAAATACATAGAATCTAACCTAAATGCACCTATATATGATCAATTCGGTTGTGTCGAATTAGGACGAACAGCCTGGCAGTGTCCAAAGAGGGAGGGTTACCACATAGATGTAGAAGCTATAATAATGGAATTTGTGGCAAAAGGACAGCAAGTTGCCGAAGGTGAGGTTGGAGAAATCGTCTATACTGAATTATACAATTTTGCTATGCCGCTAATAAGATATGCCAGTGGTGATATAGGCAAGCTGGCCAATAGAACGTGTTCTTGCGGTCGAGGATTACCTCTAATGGAAATGGTGCTTGGTCGTAGGGATGATTTCTTAACTTGTTTAAACGGTTCACTAATAACCCCAATAACGATGGATTTAATATTTAAAAATATGATCGTAATCGATGAGTGCCGTGTTATTCAAGAGAGAATCGATTTAATCATTGTACAAACTGTAAGCCAAAAACCACTGAGTCAAATACTACTCGATGAAATAGAAAGCAGAATAAAGACTGTACTCGGAAAGGATATTAAGTTAGAGATTCAGCAACTCGATAAGCTGGATAAAGATACCAGTGGTAAACTGCGTAAAGTTATTTCAAAGGTTGAAGTTATTGATAACTATACAATGGACTAAAGATGATGCCATCGGAAGATATTGCCGGATCGTCAGGTGAAGAGATCTCTATAGTGGCCGTCGGCGACATCATGCTGGGTCACGGTGTAGAAACAATTATACGGCAAAAAGGCCCAGATTACCCTTTTATTAATGTTCGATCAGCATTACAGCAGTCTGATCTTGTATTCGGCAATCTGGAAGCTCCATTAACAAAGGAGACCGACCAGGTTGTATGGGATTATTCAAAAGTAGTATCTGATCCAATCAAAGTTGACGGCCGCATAGTTGGTACATCTATCTACTGCCGGGCAAATCCTACTGCAGTTAAGGGTTTGGTATACGCAGGATTCGATGTCCTCTCAATCGCTAACAATCATATAATGGATTTCGGGCGCAATGGTTTATCTGATACGGTTGCTTTGTTACAGGAGCATGGCATCCAGTATATGGGAGCCGGTAAGGATTTAGAAACAGCCAGAAAGCCAGTTATTATCGACTGCAAAGGAATTAGAGTTGGCTTCCTAGCATTCGGAAGTGTTTATTCGGCTAGAAGAAATAGGGCTGGGGTTGCTCCAATTGAATATGCGGTAAATGATACCCGTAAACTTAAAGAAAACGCAGATATTATTATTGTCTCAATTCACCAGGGGCAAATGGAAAGATATCCTTCACCGGCAGAAGTACAACTATTACACTCCATTATTGATGCCGGAGCTTCACTAATTCTAAGGCACCACCCACACTACTTTCAGGGAATCGAAACGTATAAAAGAGGCTTGATTGCTTATTCGCTAGGCAATTTTGTATTTGATTATGAGATTGACCCCACATGGAGAGATGATAAAGATGCCAGAGAAAGCATAATTCTTCAATGTACCTTAACCAAAGAGGGAGTTAAGGAATTCACAGCAACGCCGATCGTTATTGGCTCAGAATTCTCCCCCATTATTCTAAGTCCCGAGAAAGCCAGTAAGATCATGAATAGACTGAGTAGTCTGTCAGACAAAATAGAGGAACAGTCATTATACCACTGGGAAAATACGTTAGAAGAAAAATACAGTAGAACAATGGTCCCAGTTTTCTATAGAATAGTGCTAGAAATTTTGAAAAAAAGGAGATTTCGTGATCTAGTGCTCCTTTTACGAAGGATTAAATGGCAAGATGTTAAATCAGTCTTACGGTTGACACCGCGCTTGTTTTCAAGAAAAAAGGGCACCAGTCCCTAGTTCTGTAGGATATGAGAGTGATTGTTGCTTAATGAAAAAGCTTAAAGCAGATAATCTAATAAAGATCATTGCATCGATATGCTTCTGTTTGATTGCCGTTGCACTTATCATGATCTATAAGTCTCCAGCCGTAGGCTATGAACCGTCTATCTATGAGGCTACTCCAACCATAGCATGGGCTTGTCTTATTATCGGCATTGCCTGTGGTATCGGCATTATCGTCCAGCAGGCCATGAAAAAGGATTCTTCAAGTAACTCGTGGTTGCTTGGTTTGTCATTAATCATAATTAGCAATGCAATCATCCTCTCTCTGCATATACTCAAAGGTTATGAGATGTGGGCACCTATGGGTGACCCCGGTACACACCTCGGATTGATACAGGAAACCATAGCCAATGGATCCATTGAAAACATATACCCCGTTACCCATATATATTTGGCTGAACTTGCTCTGATTCTAAATATTGATCCTCTAGTTCTTTACAAATGGATTCCCGTATTTTTTGGCTTGCTATCAATGGGATTTATGTACTTTCTGGCGAAGGCACTACTACCAAGTAAAGGTCATGTTTTGATCGCCACTATAGCAGGTACCATCTTGATACAAGGATGGTACCTGAATCTGACCCCCAATCATTTAGCCAACCTGTTATTTCCCTTCACTTTATTCTTATTTGTTAAGAGTTTCACCCCGGGATCTGCGGCATGGCGTTTCTTATTTATAATAACTCTATTTCTTATGACACTATTCCATCCGGTACCGTCCTTTGCTTTGATCATCTTTCTATTGACCATTTGGATACCAGGAATGATCATTAAGACGGTTATGAGAAACAAGAGCGAGTTCAAGTATGATTACTTCCATTTAAAAAGCGGCGCCTCTCTTTTTCTTGTAGTCTGGTGGATTACATGGCTATCATCATTCTGGATTTGGAGTAAGATAATAACCAATATCAATTATCTGATTACCGAAGGCGGACCCCTAGCAATCGATAAACTGCTAGGGAATATAACTGCTGGTCAGGAGTATGGATATAGCATAATTGAACAATTCTTCAAGATATATGGTGGCATTACTGTATTTTTAATACTGACAATAGTTGCCCTTTTCTTTCTTTGGAAAAGACCTTCTAAAGAAAGTGACTCTATTAAACTATTAGCACTCTTTGGACCTATCATAGCGATTGGATTGTTGGTAATAGCACTATACCTATCAAATCTAGGTTTTGGACCGACAAGATTCTTAATA
>DAOUMG010000119.1:0-6014 GCA_034411935.1 Dehalococcoidaceae bacterium | reverse complement strand
ACCGCCCAGCTTCAAAGATTTAGCCACCAGACTGTTAGCACCATCGGCACCGACGACCATGCCGGCGGTATAGACGCCATCTACGGTAACTACTTTCAAGCCGGCTGGTTGTGGCTCAACTCCGGTTACTTTTTTACCACAGATAAGCTCGGCGCCGGCAGAGCAGGCCTTTTCTACCAGCAAGTTGTCCAAATTTTCACGGCAGACCATATAGGTAATCGGCTCCCGATAGAGGCGGGTGAGTTTATATTCAAGCCCCAGGCTCAACCGAATTCCGCTAACGGTACGTTCGACCACCGGGCTGATGTCAAAATCCAGTAGTTTTGCCGCCCTTATATTGATACCGCCGGCGCAGGCTTTATAACGGGGAAACCGGCTTTTTTCAAGAATGAGTACTTTAACACCAAGCCTGGCGAGCCGGTAAGCCACGGTGGCGCCTGCCGGTCCGGCGCCGACAATAATCACGTCATAAGATTGTTGGCTTTTAAACCCGACCATAAGAACTAAACTGGATAAACCCGTGCCAGAGCTTCATTAAAGCTGGGCACCGTATCATAGCTGCCTATATCGCCAGGCAGCACCCACTTAAACTCAAAGTGCTCCCAATCGGTAGCAATCTTACGGTGGTCCTTAAGCCTAAAGAGATAAGGGTAAACCAGCCACTTTGTCATAAGCTCTCTATCTTCAATCTCCAGAGGCTGTCCGCGCCTGATTAGCCTGACATCTTTCTCTGAAAGACCGGCCTCTTCTTTCAGTTCGGTAAAAGCCTGCTCATCGGGCGGTTTTTCCAGATAACCGGAGACGGTAGCCCATTTCCCCCTGTATGTACCCACCTTTTCACTCCTCTTTAGTAAGAGCAAGCGTCCCCGGTACTCGATAAAGCAGCTGACCACCTTTTCTTCCTTTAACATTACCTGTTTACCTGAAGATCTTTTAGATACTTTTTGAGCCAGCCGAGGGCGGCTTCGGCGGCCGCTTTCTTATTGCCTGCGCGGCCTTCCTGAAACAGGTGTTTCTTGCTTAGAATATTATCGCCGTGTGACAGACCGAGATAGAAAAGGCCTACCGGTTTTTCTGCGGTAGCTCCGCTGGGCCCGGCGATGCCGGTATCGGAGAGGCAGATATCAGATTCAAGAACCCGCCTGCCTCCCCTGGCCAACTCCTCGGCTACCTGATGGCTGACTGCGCCGTAACGCTGAATGGTAGCTTCACTAACACCGACAAGTTTAATTTTAGTACTATTGCTATAAGCGGTAATTGAGCCTTTATAGTAATCCGAGCTACCGGGAACATTGGTTATTAAGTGAGAGATAAGCCCGCCGGTGGCAGATTCGACAATTCCCAGACTTAAGCGCTTTTCTTTTAATAAGACGCCAATCTCTTCTTCCACATCCGACACTTTAGCCTCCCGTAGACTTGGCAACAGGTTAGTGATACTATTAACCTTCAGACCGATTATATATAATAAGCAAGGTAAAATAAAGAAGACTTTAGTGAATAATACACTTAAAACCGTTATCAGGATTCAGGTGAGCCCTGGAGCTTCAAAAAACGAAGTAACCGGCATGTATGGAGACTCAATCAAACTTAAGATAGCCGCCCCACCTGTCAAGGGCTTAGCAAATAAAGAGCTTATCAACTATTTAAGCGACCTGCTGGGAATAAAGCGTGAGGGTATCATAATAGTAAGCGGCCAGACAAAAAGAAGTAAAACAATCGCTATCTCTGGTTTGGATAGAGAAGATATATTAAAAAAGTTGCTTATTAAAAAGGCAAAGGGCTAAAAAACAAGCCCCTACTCCGCCGTTTCATGGTAAAATGTAAATAGGTATTACCTTAAAGACTAACAGGGGGCGGCACCGGTAAGTAGTGCCAAGGAGGCGGTTATGAGCAGCTCAGTAGACAATGCCACACAGCTTATGCCCATCGTTAAGAAAGCGGTCAGGGCTCTCTATGGAGAAAAGATGCAGAACGTCAGAATCCTCAAGGCAGACAGGACGCCTCTCTTCCGTGAACCCAAAGAGGGCTGGATGGTCCATACCGAGTTCAACGATGAGAGTCACGAGTACGCCGTCCAGATGGATATCCAGATGGCAGACGGGCGTATTACACGCTCGATAGAGCTCCACCGGCACCCTGCAAAGGCATAATATCTTAACAAAGTCTTAATAGTTCGGTGTTACTATAATGTTCGTCTCCAGGCATTATAGTGTGGTAGGAAATGAATAAACTGGTAGCCATACTGGCGGCATTATTCGTAATAATAAGCGGCATGAGTGGCTTTTTCTACTGGCAACAGAGCCAGGACCTTGAAGAAGCACTCGGTGTTATAGATATCCTTAGCGGGCAGGTTGCCTCGCTTAAATCTGATATTTCCTCGCTAAACGGCCAGCTTTCAGATATCGGCAGCAGCATCAACTTATACACGGATAGTGTCTCCGGTTTTAACGAAAGGGTTGCCGGTATCGGTACAAATAATTACACCGTTCCTTTTGTTATTTCACTGCTAAAACCATCGGTAGTCAGGATAGAAGTAAGCACACGCGCTCCTGGCACGGGTATAATCCTTACCAGTAACGGCTACGTGATGACTAATTCCCATGTAATTGAAGGCAGCAGCTTTCTGCGGATAATACTGACCAGCGGACAGAGCTACTCGGCGACGGTGGCCGCCGATGATCCCGACCTGGACCTGGCGGTTCTGAAAATAACATCGGACCGCAGCGAGTTCCCCGTTGTTACACTAGGAAGCTATGAAGATATAACCATTGGCGAAGAAGTGCTGGCTCTGGGTTTTCCCTACTTTAACGATTTAAGCGGGGACTTATCCGCCACGCTGGGCATCGTTTCGGCCCTAAAGCATAATATAGAAGGCTCAAGTGGTTTTGGGGACTTTATCCAGACGGATGCCGAAATAAGCCTGGGATTCGGCGGCGGGCCGCTGGTCAATATGCGGGGCGAGGTAATCGGCATCAATACCTGGGGATATACGGAGGGTGAAGGGATTACTTTTGCTATTACCGTGAAAGATATCAAGGATTTCATTGAGAGCACAATCGGCACAATCACTTGATAAAAAAGGCGCATCACCCATATAAGGGGGGCTACAAATGAGTAAATGGATAATTATACTGGTAAGCTTACTGGTGGTTGTAAGTGGCGCCGGTGGTTTTTTGATATGGCAGCAGCACCAGGACATTGACGATGCCCTCGGTAGAATCGAGAGCCTCGGCAACCAGCTTACATCGCTACAGTCTAGCGTTACCACGATAGGTGCTGATATTTCATACCTCGGTGACAGCCTGACTAACCTGGAGGGCGATATCACTAATCTTGAAGAAAGCATCGATAACCTTGAGGCGGCCAGCTGTAATCCGGTGGATATCGTCGCTACGGTTAAGCCATCGGTAGTTTTCATAGAAGTAAATACGATATACGGCCCGGCTTCCGGTTCCGGGGTCATAATCACCAAAGACGGTTATGTTCTTACTAACTCTCACGTAATCGCCGATAGCACCTCAATTCAAGTAACGCTAAGTAGCGGGCAGAGCTATTCGGCAACGGTAATCTCTGACGACCCCAACCTGGATTTGGCGATTGTAAAGCTTCCGTCAAACAGTAACGACTTTCCCGAAGCCACCCTGGGGAACTATGCTGAGATTGTAATCGGCGAAGGGGTGTTTGCTCTGGGATTTCCGTATTCCTTCGACCTTGGGCAGGAACTCTCGGTTACCAGCGGCATCGTCTCGGCGCTGCGCTTCGTCGACGGCTACGAGTACATCCAGACAGACACCGCCATCAATCCGGGTAACAGCGGCGGGCCGCTGGTGAATTTAAGAGGCGAGGTCATCGGCATCAATAGCTGGGGTTTTACCCTCGGGGAAGGCTTAGGTTTTGCCATACCTATTAACGATATCAGGGCTTTTATACAATCTTCCATCGGGTAATCCGAATAATTAATATAACGCTACCTTAGAATTTTTTAGTAAGGTAATATAAATTTGCCTATAGTTTAAGACGCTAAAGATAGCTGCTATCTACCCGCTGGAACTAAAGAAAAAACTGTATAATCTAAGGATAGAATTGGAGGTTATTCTTCCTTACATTTTTGTTAGGGTTTCGTTACTAAACCATTGACATTAGCCTGTTTCGGTGGTAATTTAGTTTCAGGAGCCTTTATTGTAATTAATCGAACCAGCCGCCATAAAACTGTTAAGGTAAGCAGATAAAAATAGAAAAGAATCCGTTAGGGTTAACAACTTAGCCCAGGAGTTGAAGATGTACCTGAAACATAGATTGGGGCTATCAGGTAATCGGCAAGATGAGCACCGCCTAATGGTTGATTGCCACAATCCGCCTGTTCAGCTGAGGAAACTCTACCTCAGGGAGCTAGATTACTGCCACCGCCTTGAAGAAAGACTAAACCGCCAGACCGAGTTTACCCGAATCCTGGTCCACGAACTCAGAACCCCGCTTACCCCTATTTTAGCCGCCAGCGAGCTCATTCTGGCAGAACAGGTACCTGAGCCTCTTAAGAGCCTGGCTCTTAAAATAAACACCGGAGCCCACAACCTTGATAAAACAATCGATGAGCTTCTGGATATATCTAAGGGTGAAATCGGTCTGCTTAAGCTCAACCGGCAGATGATTGACCCCAGGTCGCTTATTACTGAAACGGCCGATTATATCAGCCCCCAGGTCTGCCGACAGAATAAAGGGCTGATACTGGACTTGCCGGAGAAACTGCCCGCCATCAAAGCGGACGGCTGCCGGCTGAAGCAGGTTTTACTAAACCTCTTGGAAAACTCTCTCAAGTTCACGCCTTCCGGTGGCGAAATCAGGGTCTCTGCCTTTGAAAAAGAAAAAAGCCTTATTATTTCCGTCTCCGATAACGGCTATGGCATATCACCATCCAGATTGAAGATGTTATTCGAACCATATTGCCACGCCGACGAGGCTGAAGGCGGCGGCATAGGGCTGGGCCTCACGCTGGCTAAAATAATAGTCGAACTGCACAGCGGATTGATATGGGCGGAGAGTAAAATTGGTAAGGGCAGCACCTTTAGCTTTTCTATCCCTGTCAGGACACCTTCCAAGCCGGAAAAAGGCATGTTACAAAATAAATCAGGGGTTAAAAGAGGCAGCTGCTTTGAAAGTTCTTATCATCGAAGATGATAGCGAGATTATCGAGATTATTTCACTGGCTTTTAAGCTATGCTTGCCACAAGCAAAGCTGATATCCACCCGCCTGGGCGAAGAGGGATTGATAATGGTGGAAAAGCAATCGCCAGATATCGTCTTGCTCGACCTGGGGCTGCCCGATACCAGCGGCTTTGAGGTCTTGAAGCAGATACGCCTTTTTTCAGATGTGCCGGTGGTAATTTTAACGGTGAGAGGTAGCGAAACCGATATTGTTAAAGGATTGCAGTACGGCGCCGACGATTATATCGTCAAACCCTTCCGCCAGATGGAGATGCTGGCCCGCATTCAATCTATAATCAGACGCCAGCATCCCGCTGAAGAGAAAACGATAGAGGTCGGTTCAATACACCTTGATCCAAACCTTCGCCGCTGCTACTACGGTAGCAAAGAAATATCCCTCACCAGAACCGAATGCCTGATACTATCCCGCATGCTACATAACTTCGGCCATGTGGTCAGCCACTCAAGCCTGGCTGAAACCATCTGGGGTGATGACTATCCCGGCGCCGCCCATAATATCCGTGTTTACATACAGCGCCTGCGCGAGAAACTTGAAGACAATCCTGAAGAGCCGGAGCTTATCAAGACCAAGGTAGGCCTGGGTTATATTCTAGCCAGACCTTAGCATCTACTTTCAAAAGTCCTTTTTCAGGCATTTTTTTATAAGACTGTAACCTCACTATAACATTTCTTTATACCAGACCATCTATTTTTTATTTCTTTTTTACCCCCCTGAACTATTCTATTGGTATACAGGCTCTGCCGGGGGAAACCAGGGTGCCGCGTGTGACCCCAAGCACAGTGGCTTAATT
>DAOUMG010000118.1:0-5788 GCA_034411935.1 Dehalococcoidaceae bacterium | reverse complement strand
TATAGGCGGCATTGCCGCCCCGTTTCTGGGCTTCGGCGATTATATGCTGCGCCAGGGTGGTTTTACCGGAACCCTCGGGACCAAAAATCTCGGTAACTCTTCCCCTGGGAATACCGCCGACGCCCAGCGCCAGATCAAGCGCCGGCGAGCCACTCGGTATAGCCTCGACGACAGGCCTTCCAGCGGCTTCGCTGAACTTCATAATGGCGCCCTTGCCGAACTGCTTTTCTATCAGACCAACAGCTAGTTCCAGTGCTTTTTCTTTCTCCGTGGTCATATTCGCCTCTTGGGCTCATAATAACACACAAAAGGGAGCTTAACAAGAAAAAAAGGACTATTTTAATTGGCAGGTTTGGCTGGATTAAAGTAGTCTCTTGCTTCCCCGGTACTCCACCCCGCTATCCGGAGATTCCCAGACCTCGACGGCTTTAAGCTGGGCGCCTTTTATAAGAGGTTTCAACTCGTTATAAATGGCGGCGGCGATATTCTCCGCCGAGGGATTTATATCTTTAAAGGGGGGCACATCGTTTAAGCAGGTATGGTCGAACTTTTCAAGGGCGCTTTTTAATAGCTTCTTCAGTTCGGCGAAGTCGTAAGCCAGCCCGATTTCATTGGTTTCACCTGCCGTAATCTTAACCACCACCTGGTAGCGGTGGCCGTGGAGCTTTTCGCATTTGCCCTGATAGCCTTTCAGAAAATGGGCGGCGTCGAAGTGCTGTTTTACTGTTATCTGGTACATCGCAGTTTCCTTTAATCCTCTTTTAGTTTGAAAACTCCCTGAAGTCCCTGCTTGAGCTCTTTTAGCATTGTGCCGACGCTTTTCTTGTTAAGCGGGTGAACCAGGGTAGGGGCTATTTCGTTCAAAGGCACCAGCACAAAAGCCCTCTCGGTAAGCCGTGGGTGGGGAATGACCAGCTCGGGGGTATCTATCACCTGGTCACCGTAGAAAAGTATATCGATATCGATAGTTCTGGGGGCGTTTCTGGGACCCGGTAACCTCCCTAGCTTGCGCTCTATCCCCTTAATCAGCAGCAGCAATCCGGCCGGCTCCAGCATGGTATAAGCTTTGACCACCATATTTAAGAAATGGGGATGGTTGGCAACGCCGACGGCTTCTGTTTCGTAGGTGGACGAGACCTCGCTTACCCTGAATCGCTGGGACAGCAGTTCAATGGCTTTGGAAAGGTTTTCCTTGCGCTCGCCAAGGTTGGAACCCAGGCAGAGATAAACTTCATAAGATATAGTTGCCATTTTTATTTCTTCCTCCGGACGATGGCGTCGCTCATCCGGCATACCTGAGCCATTTGCCCGACATCGTGGATGCGGATGATATCGGCGCCGTTTTTAATACCGATGGCTACCGTGGCCGCCGTGCCCATGATTCTTTCATCGGCGGGCAGTTTAAGCACCAGCCCTATCATGGACTTGCGCGAGGTACCTAAAAGAATCGGCAGCTTAAGGGATTTCAGCTCTACCAGGCGGTCTAGAAGCTCCAGGTTTTGTTCCAGTGTTTTGCCGAAGCCGATGCCAGGATCAATTATTATGTTCTGCCGGGAGACCCCGGCTTTTATAGCCAGCCCGATGCTTTCTTTTAAGCTGTTAATTACCGCAGGTACTATATTTTTTACAGGATTATCCCGCTGGTTGGCGGTAAGCACCAGGGGTACTCCGGCTTCGGCGGCCGCCTCTGCCAGCCCGGCGTCTCGCTTGAGCCCCCAGACATCATTTATCATGCAGGCGCCGGCGGCCAGCGCCCGTCTGGCTACCTCAGATTTATAGGTGTCTATACTTATAGGTACAGTTATTTCTGTGGCTAATCTTTCTATGGTCGGTATAACCCGCTCAAGCTCCTCATCGGCCGATATGGGCTGGCAATCCGGGCGGGTGGATTCGCCGCCGATATCTATGATATCGGCTCCCTCGGCTATAAAGCGCTTCGCCCGGTCTATGGCTGAACCGGCATTACCGCCGAGGCCGTCTCCGGAGAAGGAATCTGGCGTCAGGTTGAGAACACCCATTATATAAGTACGACTTCCCCATTCGAATAGGCTACTGCCTATAGGGGTAGCTTGCGTTATAAAACTGGCCAATTGAAATCTCCGTTTTTAGTTTTTATTGGCAACATATTACCCCGCCCCCTTAATGATTATCAAGTTATTATTCTAGGTATTTATACCTAGTAAAAAATTGGGTATTTGGTACGATGTTTTATTAGTTAACGAAGTGCTACTATATTATTAGGAGAATATAAAACGCTGGTTAAGCCGGTGCCTTACCCTAATAGATTTTTAACCGGTGTCTGGATTTGACATTGGTTTGTCGGCTATGTATGATTGGCTATCGGTAGATTTGCATCAGGTCGCTAGCTAAAATCTAGCTGCTATACAGTTAGTTTTTATATACTGCAGTAGATATTTTAAAGCTTAGGAGGAACAATATGCCGTTCAAACCCTATAGAGCATTCAGAATAGGGCCACTTGAAATAATTATCATTCTGGTTATTGTCCTTGTTCTCTTCGGTGTCGGCAAATTGCCGCAGGTCGGCGAGGCTATTGGTAAGGGAATCAAGTCCTTCAGGAAGGCGTCTAGCGGAGAGGAAGAAGACAAGGGAAAGAAAAAGAAGACCGCCAAGAAAAAGAAGACCGCCACCAAGAAGACTGCCGTCGCAGATGTAGCTACTGAAAAAACTGAGGAAAATAAAGAGACGGCGGGTGAGCAGAAGCCTGAATAATAACCGAAATCTGGGATTAGCGTTTTGCGTCATTTGGTAAAAACTCTTAATCCCATTTTAAACCTGTCTGTTTAAACAGAGGCCCTTCCCTTACCAAGCCAAGGGAAGGTAATTTTTTTAAAGTGGAATTTCATAATTGGGAGCCAATTTAAGGTATTAAAAGATGAATTTCTTAGGCATGGGCATGTTTGAGGTAGTGGTTGTCCTGGTTGTGGCTTTGCTTATCTTCGGGCCAGGCAGCATCCCCAAGGTAGCCAGCCAGCTGGGTAAGGCGGTGCGTGCTTTCAGAAAGATTACTACCGACCTCTCCAAGGATTTTGCCAAGGCGATAGATACGGAAGAGAAGCAAACCAAGACAACTCAAAAGACGGTAGAAAAGACCACACCCAAGCCCGAGTCCATAGGTGATATAGCCAAGCAAGCGGTTAAAGACAAAGCCACCCAAACCCTGGATAAATTCCTGGGCGATTCTAATGAATAAAACGGCTGGCTTTCAAAAAGAGTTTTTAATGACCGATGATAAAAGAATGCCCTTCACCGGGCATTTCAAGGAATTACGGCAGCGCTTCGTAAGAAGTTTGATTGCTCTTGCTGTTGCTGCCGCTATAGCTTTCATTTTTTACAATCAAATATTTGAAATCCTTAAAGGGCCCGCTCCTGATGATGTTAAATTTATAGCCATTGAATTAATGGAGAACCTTACCACCGTCTTTAAAGTGTGCCTCACCGCCGGGCTGGTTATCGCTATGCCCTATCTCGTCTACCAGCTTTTTGCCTTTCTTTCACCGGCACTAACCTCAAAAGAGAAAAAATTCGTTTTCACCTCAATACCATTTGTCGCCGGGCTGTTTATCGCCGGGGTTCTGTTTGCTTATTTCATCGCCCTGCCGCCAGCCATAGGTTTTCTGACCGGTTTTGCCGATCAGGTTGCCGAAGTTGAAGTACGCATTAGTAATTATGTGGATATAGCAACTCGTCTGCTTGTAGCGGTAGGTCTTTCTTTTGAAATGCCCCTGATTATTATGGTACTTGCCAGGGTGGGCATAACCTCTCCCAGCTGGCTGGCCAAGCAAAGGAAAATCTGGGTGATTATTGCTTTCGTGCTCGGCGCTATAATAACTCCTACTTTTGACCCTATTAACCAGACGATAATAGCCCTGCCGCTGATTGTGCTCTACGAACTGAGCATCTGGCTATCCAAGCTTGTTTACCGTAAGAAGAAAGAACCGGCCGCTACCGGCGGTTAAATTTTCTATAATTAGTATTATTCTATAATTAGTATTATAATTTATCTATAAATCACTAATATATTCGAGTTTTTCAACTTGACAAGTTTTATTTGTTGTATTAATGTATTAAACGACCTAGTACTTAAGTACAGGTCAGGATTGTAATAATCAATCCAGCGGGAAGTAATTATTAGGATAAGTCACTGGCTGCTTTTAAACCCGGCGCTTGCCGGCAAAATAGTAGCTGCTGAAATACTGGAGAGTTTAATAGTTACACGGTAGTAGAAATAATAATATAAAGAATGCGAATACTAAAGATATATCTTTAATGGGAAGTATATATAGTTTACTTTTTATCAGAATAGATGTCCGGGGTGAAGGCGGCGGTGACCAGTAAGGGTCGCTTTTTCAGCCTGCCAAGAATATTCTTTTTCTTGGCGTTAACTAGTCTAATAGCTGCATGGTTTATCGGCCTGTCACTTAAAGAGAAAGAGGACGTCGAACAGTACCTGGGCGAGGTTATGCAAATGGCCGGCGAGTTCAGGGTTGTAACATTCGAGCTTCTTGACGGCGAAACTCTGGCAGACGGTTATATCTATCAGGTTAATGATGAAGAAGGTGGCGGTTCGCTGGGCTATGTCACCGCCTCGGAGGGGCAGGGGTACGGCGGCTCAATGACGGTTATGTTGGCCTGGTCTCTCGATGGTGCTATTGAGAGCATATTGGTGCCGGAACATAACGAGGACAGGCCCTGGTGGAACGCACTGGTTACAAAGAACTATTTTCAGCAATATATAGGACGTACCTATAGCGAGCCACTGGCAATCGGAGAAGATATTGACGCCGTAAGCGGCTCAACAGTTTCCAGCGTGGGTGTCATCAGTGGCGTTAGGGCTGGAAGGCAGATACTCTCCGAGCAACTTGGTGATCCCTATCCGTTACCAAAGGAGCCGATTAACTTCGGTATGCCCGAGGTTTTACTATTAGTGGGTCTAGGTTCGGTGGTTACCATCCGTACCGTTCCCAGACTAAAGGGTATAAAGTGGCTCCGTTACCTTGTACTGGCTTTTAGTTTAGGCGTGCTGGGTATCTGGCTTTCGATACCTTTAAGCCTGGCTAATTTCGCCTCCTGGTCTATGGGTATCGCACCCCGTCTGCAGACCAGCTTTATCATGTACATTCTTTTCTTCGGCATCGTAGGCCTGGCATTATTCTTCGGGAAGAATTACTATTGTTTCTGGCTATGCCCTTATGCTGCCGTTCAGGAAGGTCTTCATATGGCTACGGCCAATAATTTAAGACCTGTCGTTAAATGGTGGCGGCTGTTACGCAATACCCGCTACTTACTGCTATGGGCGGTTTTAATGGTTGCCTTTGTACTCCAAAATCCTGCGGTAACCGTTTTTGAGCCCTGGAATCCTCTTTTCAGCTTTATTGGTTCTACAGACCAGTGGCTTCTGTTGGCTATTACCATTCTAGCGGCTATGTTTATCTATAATTTCTGGTGCCATTACCTGTGTCCCGTGGGGGCAATGATGGACCTGGTGCTTAAGGTCCGTAAGGAGGTGGTGAATCTATGGGGCAATATGATACGAATGGTAGTAAAAAGAAGAGCTTAGGCGCCAATCTGGTAGTTATACTGGCAATACTGGCCGCCCTGGCGGTTAGCGTGATAACGGTAACCCTGAACGCCGCCGAGGTTAGCGGTCTTTCCGGCCACGGGGAATTTATGGGGAATAGCGAATACGACCCATCATCATGGTATGGCGACCCCACTTATACCAAAGTAGATATCTGCCAGCTCTACGAGGAACTAAAGGGAAGCTGG
>DAOUMG010000117.1:0-5466 GCA_034411935.1 Dehalococcoidaceae bacterium | reverse complement strand
ACCCAGTTCGGGCATCAGTTGTGGAAGGTCGCGCACGCTTTGCGGCAGATTGAGCTCGCTTAATCTTTGAGAGATTGTTTTATTCACCTCGTCCATATCGGTGCCGAACTCGAACTCGGCGAAAATAAAAGAGGTGTTTTCCATAGAAGTAGAAGTGATATGCCGGAGCCCTTCTATACCTGAGATGGCGTTTTCTATTGGTATAGTTACGTCCGCAACGACATCGTCCGGTTGAGCCTGTGGATAGACGGTGACCACTGTGGTTATCGGCAGCTCAAAATCGGGGAAGAGCTCCATTTTCAGATTTATAGTAGCGAATATAGAAGCACCGGCTACCAGTGTAGCCAGAACTATTGTCAACCAGCGATGTTTTATAGCCGCTCTGGCAATCCAGTTCATTAGCTAGAGTCCTTTATATAGTTATTTACATTCAGGTTTAATATTAGCCTTAAGCGTTTTGCCAGCTCTAAGGAGAAGCGTCAGGGCTTGGCCGATAGAGCTTAAGTCCGATTCAGGAATAATCATCAACATTTCTTTAGCTCTGCTGCGGAGGGACTGCCAGACCTGGCCGAGCTCCTCCTTGCCGTGAGAGGATAGTTGACATAAAACAACTCTGCGGTCTTCAATATCATGCTGGCGCTGAACGATATCCTGCTCCACCAGGCGGTCGACTATACCGGTAGCCGTAGCCAGACTTACGCCAAGCATCTGGGCGATGCAGCTCATCCTGGTGGAACCGCCAAGAAATAACAGCACGGCAATGCGGAATTGAGGCATGGTGAGGTCGGGAAGAGGAAGGTCTCCAGGGGCTGTGGGTAAAAGCTCAAAGACCGCCTTATTGGCGATATCAAGAACCTGTTCTACCTTTTCTTCTTTGGACATTCTCATTTGCCTAGCCTTAAAGAAATGATTTTTTAATAAGCATGAAACGATATATTAGTATAATGCTAACAATTAGCATTATACAAAATAATAATATAAAAGTCAACAGTGAATTGGTGGTATATCAATGAATATTTAATAGTAGAGCATAGTATTATGAGGGCTGTTATATAAAGACAGCCTTTTTCTATTGAAACACATTTAAGAAAAAGCTATCATAAATATATATTATTTTAAGGATGTAAACTATGGTAGAAATACTGCGCAGTAAGAGCTACGCCACTAAATTCCAGATACTCCTGGAAGTTGCCTCGGGCGGGCCAAATATACAGCAAAAAGCTATCTCCGGCAGACTTGATATAACGCAGCAGGCTGTATCGGAGTATATCGGGCAGCTGGAAAAGGATGGCCTGATTGTTTCCGGCGGGCGCTCCAGACATAAAATAACCAATGAAGGCGTCAACTGGGTACTTAGAATATTAAGGGAACTCAGAGATTATATAGATACCGTTACCAGTGTTATGAATAGCGTGGTGGTATCGGCAGTTATTGCTGCCGATGATATAACCAGGGGTCAGAAAGTGGCCCTGGAAATGAAAGACGGTCTGATGTATGCCACTATTAAAACGGGGTCTAACGCCCTGGGGATAGCCGTATCGGATGCTAAAAAGGGCGAGGATGTAGCTATATCCAGCGTCGAGGGGCTGGTGGGTTTGAAGAGGGGTGAGGTTAAAATAATCAAGGTGCCTAACGTACAGAAAGGTGGCTCACGGAAAGTAGATATAAAGCTTCTTAAAGAAGAGCTTAAAGGTAGCAAAGAAATCGGCGCTATAGGAATAGAAGCCCTGGTCTCGCTAAGGCGAATAGGTATGGAACCCCGCTATTTCTACGGGGTTACGGCCACTGCCATAGATGCCAGCCGTCACGGGCTGGATATAATAATCGTCTGTACGGACGATGAATATCCGGCATTGCTTATTAAGCTGGACGAAGAGAACGTTGCCCGTTCGACTATTGATATAAGCATATGAGCTATACTTTCTCAAACTTAGGCCTGGCGGAACTTATCGCCAGAAATAGTCTTTCGCCTGAAGTTATAAAATATCCGTCTATATTCTCTCTGCCTGTTTGGATGGAAGCCTGGTGGCAGGTATTCGGCAGAGGCTCAGAGTTTATGCTGGCCGTTATCAGCCATAAAGGTACAGAAATAGGTATCGCTCCGCTAAAGATAAAAAACAAAAAGGCTTCGTTTATCGGGGATAGCGCGGTCTGCGATTATCTGGATTTCATCATCAAAAAGGGGGAGGAAGCCATATTTTTTAAATCGCTACTTGATGAGCTAAAGAAAAGAGGCATCATAAGTCTTGAGCTTGAAGCTTTGAGATATGATTCCGCAGTTATCAGGTATTTAAAGGGTATAGCTGAAGAAAGAGGTTTTAGTGTTAATTACCAAAAGGAAAATGTATCCGTGATACTTGATTTACCCGAAAACTGGCAGGATTATGTTGATTCGTTAAGTAGCAAGCAGCGCCATGAAATAAAAAGGAAAACCAGAAGGCTTATGGAACATGGCGCTATCGAATACCAGGTCTATCAAAAGTGGCAGGATATAAAAGAAAAGTTACCTTTATTCCTAAAGATGTTTACCACCAGCCGCCGGGGTAAAGCTGATTTTTTAACCAACAAAATGGAGCTATTTTTTAAAAAGATGGTTAGTGAAATGGCATTAAAAGGGTTCATAGGGCTCGGTTTTTTAAAACTTAATAAAGAACCGGTAGCCAGCGTAATGTATTTTGACTATAATAATACCAGGTATTTATATAACAGCGGTTATAATCCGCAGTATAGAGATTTAAGTGTCGGCCTGCTTTCAAAAGTATTTTGTATCAGCGATGCTATTAAATACCAGGTAAAGGTATTCGATTTCCTCGGAGGCAGCGAAGTATATAAATACAGGTTAGGGGGCAGAGAAATCCCTCTTTATAAATGTCGGATAGATTTGGATAGATTTAATGAAGAATAAAAAGCTGAGAATAGCTATGCTCAGCGTTCATAGCTGTCCCCTGGGGCAGCTGGGAGGCCGGGACACCGGCGGCATGAATGTCTATATCAGGGAGATTTCTCGGACGCTAGGTGATATGGGGCACTCTATTGATATCTATACCCGTGCCCATGACCCAAGGGACCCCCAGATGGAAGTACTGGCGCCTAATGTTAGGCTTATTCATATAAAGGCTGGCCGGGTGGAGGATATGGCTAAAATGACTCAGTACGGCCACCTGGACGATTTTATGAAAAATCTTGGGGCTTTTAAAAGCGATAATCGGCTGGAGTATGACCTGATTCACAGCCATTACTGGCTTTCCGGTAAGATAGGCCAGTTGCTAGGGCAGCGGTGGAGTATTCCCAATATCGTTATGTTCCATACCCTGGGCGCCGTCAAAAATAGGCTTGGTATCTGCGGGAGCGAGTCTCCTCTCAGGCTGAAAACAGAAAAAGAAATAGCTACCTGTAGCCAGCATATCATTGTAGCTACCGAGAGAGAAAAGAAAGAACTGGTTGATTATTACGGGGCAACAGAGGAAAAGATTTCGGTAGTACCTTGTGGAGTAAACCTTGAGCTGTTTAAAAATATCGGTAGAAGTAACGCACGAAAAAGGCTAAAGTTAAATGGACACGAGGTAGTCTTGTTCATCGGTCGTATCGAACCTCTCAAAGGTATAGATAAATTGATGAAAGCTATTGCTAAACTGGAGAATCAAAGAAACAAGAGATTGATAATACTAGGTGGCGATGAATATAGTAATAACCAGGTTAAGGAACTAAAGCGGCTTGCGGTGGAACTGGCGATTGATAAAAACGTCGTTTTTCACGGCTCGGTCAGGCAGGAAGAATTACCTCTTTTTTATAGCTGCGCCGATGTATGCGTCGTCCCCTCGTACTACGAGACCTTCGGGCTGGTAACGTTAGAATCGCTGGCCTGCGGTACGCCGGTGGTGGCCGCCGATGTCGGCGTTGCCGGCAGCGTAATTAAAGACGGATATAATGGATATCTGGTCAAAAGTAATAACTCTGATGACCTGGCGGAGAAGATAGAGAGAGTACTTTCACGTACTGATAAAAATCTTAAGGACAGGAAATCTATAAGAGAAACGGTAAAGCATTATAACTGGGGAAATATCGCCCGGGATATATATAATAAGTATTGCGAGGTAATAGAAAGCTACTATAGTGTTTCATCAGTATAGTAGTATGGTAGAAGAATGGTTAAGCCAGCACAGGTAATGGTAATAATTCCGCACCCCGATGACGCCGAGTTCGGCGCCGCCGGCACGGTAGCCTGCCTTATAAAGGAAGGCAAAGAGGTTGTCTATATCGTTTGTACCAATGGAAACAAGGGTACTGCGGACAGAAGTATGAAACCGGAAAGTCTGGCAGAGATAAGAGAGCGGGAGCAAAAAGAAGCCGCCGCGGTGCTGGGAGTGCGGGAGGTTGTTTTCCTGGGTTATGATGACCAGGATCTGGAAGATACTCCGGAATTTAGAAAGAGGCTGGTACGCCTGATAAGAACTTACCGACCTGAGACGGTGATTACCATTGACCCTCATCAGCATTACCTGTGGTGGCATCGTGACCATCGCGCCTGTGGCCAGACAGTGATGGATGCTATTTTCCCTTATGCCAGAGACCAGGCGGCTTACCCGGATTTGCTTGAAGAAGGATTTGAGCCCCATAAAGTAAATGAGCTACTGCTTTTTAATACTGATAAGCCAAACTATAAGGTAGATATAACAAATACCTTTGAGTTGAAGTTAAAGGCTATATCCTGCCACCAAAGCCAGTTGAACAGTCTGGAACCAGAGCTCAGGCAGCGCTTAAAGCAGTGGTCCCAGAAAGCGGCTAAAGAGGAAGAATACGAGTTGGCCGAAGCTTTTAACCGTATTGATATGTGGTGGTAAGAAATAAAGTTTACAGTTTCATACATTTACCGTTATAATAGTTATCTGGAGATATTCTAGTTTTACTAAAAAAGTAGTAACCGGCAGGAAGTAGCCTCGGGGGTATGATTTCAGCCTGAGATAATTTGACTTTTAGCTTGTGCCTTCTTATAATATGCCGAATTATTTGCCTGATAAAATATGCCCGAGTAGCGCAATGGTAGCGCAACCGACTTGTAATCGGTAGGTTAGCGGGTTCGAATCCCCTCTCGGGCTGGGTCCGATAATAGTTACTGTCTGGGGAGGGGTGCCGGAGTGGTTAATCGGAGCAGACTGTAAATCTGCCGCCTGGAAGGGCTGCGCAGGTTCGAATCCTGCCCCCTCCAGAACTAGTATAGACATAAGCAAGCGGACTAGACACAAAGAGGTCAATTCTTTATAATTAGGTAAGTTGCCCACATAGCTCAGCAGGTAGAGCACGTTCTTGGTAAGAACGGGGTCACCAGTTCGAGTCTGGTTGTGGGCTCCAGAATAAAGGGGGAAGAAATGGCAAAAGAGAAATTTGAACGAAATAAACCGCACTGTAATGTAGGAACTATCGGTCATGTAGACCATGGTAAAACAACATTAACGGCGGCGATAACCA
>DAOUMG010000116.1:0-10597 GCA_034411935.1 Dehalococcoidaceae bacterium | reverse complement strand
GAGAACTCCTTGATTCCTTCATTGCTTCTCGTGCTAGTGGAATAAGCCCAAAGACAATTGAGATATTCCATTGTGCTTTAGACAAGTTCAAGGGCTATCTCAAAATCTGCCTCCACCAAGTTACGGCGTTGCTTTATTGAGTCAACGGTATTATTAAGCCGAGAGCGTTCCGCTTCGATGCGAGATCGATGCTCCTTAAAATCACCAAAAGATATCTCCTCCTCAAGAACCAACCTTTGCAGGTTCTTCTCCATTCTCTCCAGCTTGGCTAGCCTGGCTTCTGCATTCTTGAGTTCATCATTCAGATTATCCTCAACCGTAAAGCAGAGTTTTAATTCTTCCCTGAGCTCCTCTCTGCCTTTCTCGGTAATGGTGATGCTCTTAAAGATATAAGGCAATAGAGATTCAATGCTTTTAGCGTTATAGTAGATATGGCTTCCGTTAACCTTCTCACGGGAACGGTAGTAGCTCTGTCGCTTCTTGGTAATTGTCTCCACCCAGCAGGGGCTGTCTGCCTCTTCTGAATGAACCAGACCGCGCAATAGGTACCTATGGCGCCTTGTCCTCTGCTTATACTTGTCGTGCTTCCTTAAGACCTCCTGGACGCTGAAAAACGTTTCATTATCTATTAGAGGCTCATGGCTTCCCTTGACCGGAACCTCTCCCTTCTTTAACCAGGTCTCACCAAGGTAGAAGCGGTTGTGGAAGATAAAGCTCCAGGAGTTCTTGCGCATCGGGCTTCCCGAGCGACTAATATAACCCAAGGAATCGGCGTGTTTGGTCCACTCATCAAGAGTCCATTCGCCGGTGGCCATCTCTTTAAAGGCTTGAGTAATAAGCGGTCCATTCTTGAGGTCTACTTCCACCCAGGACGAGGTTTTATCATGCTTATTTACATAACCAAGAGGCGCCTTAAATGGCCAGCCGCCGTTCTCCACCTTCTTCTGCATGCCCTTCTTGACCTCGACAGCCAGGTTCTTGGAGTACCAGGTGCTGATTACCTGCATCATCCTGCGGCCGATATAGCCGGCCGGTGTCGAAGCGTCACCGGGCTCACTGACGCTCTCAACTATAATCCCCAGATCCTCTAGGAGCTTCTCGTAGATGATAAAGTCATAGTCATTTCTTGCGAACCGGTCAAACTTATGCACTAAGATGACATCGAACTGCTTTTCCTTGGCTTGAGTAATCATCTCCTGGAACTGAGGCCTCTTATCCGTCCTGGCGCTCTCGCCGGCGTCTATGAACTCCTTCACTACATTCCATCCCTTACCCTGGGCGTGGTAGCGGCATCTCTCCAGTTGAAATGGGATTGAGAATTGTTCGTTTTTTACCTTGATTTCCTAGAGAAGAATTAGCTTTGCTCTCAGGTTTGTTTTAACCGCACCTTTTATTGGGAACTAAACAAAACGCTAAACTGTTAGATAACGTTTTTTAGTTATCGTGTTGAAGTTACTCGGTATTGATACCAGGTCGCTTCAATGCTACTGTGCTAAGCATGACTTGGGAGATTATTAGTATTCTGCTAGCGAGGTTATAATTATCGGAGTTTGCGTTGTTCTGGTATTACGTAAAAAGAGTATCCTAACAACCGAACAACTTATCGGAAGGTTTCTGTCAATTTCTTCATCACGAATATGGCAATATTCTTAGTTTTGTTTATCATTGACAAAATAAGTCTTCTACCCAACTAAAGGAATTGACGGCATAGGGGGTCAGGTCAACCCCCAATTCAATTACAGAACGCTCTCAAATCAAATTGATACAAAGAGCAACTCCTTTGGTGTATAATGACGACTCAGAACCCTTTTCGAGGTGTCAGATGAAAAAGCTCGCCTTTGTCTTCGGCATGATCCTTATCCTGGTTATCATCCTCAGCCTAGTCGGTGTCGGCATCTATAATTCCTTTGTGACTAAAAGCCAAGCAATCGACGCCCAATGGGCTCAGGTGGAGACCCAATACCAGCGTCGGTTTGACCTTATCCCAAACCTGGTGAACTCAGTCAAGGGCATAATGGCTCAGGAGCAGACTGTTTTCCTGCAGATCGCCGAGGCCCGCACCCGTTACGCTGGCTCTATCACTCCGGCCGAACGCACCGAAGCGGCCAATGAAGTGGAAAGCGCTCTAGCCCGTCTCTTGGTCATAATGGAAAATTACCCGCAGCTACGCAGCATTGAGGCAGTAGTCAATCTGATGGATGAGCTGGCCGGTACCGAAAACCGCATCGCCGTGGAACGAGGCCGTTACAACACCGCCGTGCGGGACTACAACATTATGGTGAAGACAATCCCGACCAACCTCATCGCTAGCCTGTTTGGTTTTAGCCAGCGTCAGTATTTTGAGAGCTACGAAGGCGCCGATCTTGTACCCAGTGTTGACTTCGGCTAGATATGGTTGTAATCATGCACCGTGTTTTATTGTGTTTTCTGTTTATCAGTCTAGCCCTTGTTGTCAGTGGTAGCGCGGTCCTAGCACAGATCTTTCCCGAACCTGAGGGTTTCGTCAGTGATTTTGCTAGCTTGTTATCGCCTAGTAACAAGACCCAAATAGAGAACCGCCTGGAAAAGTTGGAACAGGAAACAGGCGCTGAACTAGCGGTGGTAACTATCATCTTCCTTGACGGTGAGACCATCGAGAGTTATGCGGTAGGACTTTTCGAGGAATGGGGCATCGGTAAAAAAGAACAGGACAATGGCGTCTTATTTCTTACCTCTATGATCGATCGACAAGTCAGGATTGAGGTCGGTTATGGGCTGGAACCTATCATCACTGACGGCCGCGCCGGGCGTATCCTTGACCGCGAGGTACTGCCTCATTATGAAAGCGGAGATTATGAAGCAGGCATATTAGCAGGAGTTACGGCTATAGAGCAGTATATCCGTGACAACGTTCCTCCTTCGGTCATCGAAGACAATCCGTTTCGAAACCTCTTCGGCGGTTCGCTTGAGTGGCTCATCTTTCCGGCTATCATCACCATTTACATATTGAACTGGATGGCACGCACGAGAAGCATCTGGCTTGGGGCTGTCTGGGGTGGTATAGTTGGCGGCGTGGTAGGCTTGTCCACTGGCGATTTGTGGCCCGCCATCGGCATCACTATCTTAGGTATTGCGTTTGGACTGTGGCTGGACTATCTTCTTTCTAAAAACTATCAATCCCGCAGCATAAGTGGCCAGTCAACCGACTGGTTTTCTTCTTCTGGCGGCTTCAGCGGCGGCAGTTCAAGCGGTAGTGGTTTTAGTGGCTTTAGCGGCGGCCGCTCAGGTGGCGCGGGCGCCAGTCGGAAGTGGTAGTGATTAGATTTACTTTAACCCGGTACTCAGTCGAATACTCGAGCAACAAAGACCGTTACCTCCATAGACTTAAAATTGATAGTGGTAAACCCAGTCCATAACCCTTTGTCTGAGAGCGGGAATCACCGCATGATAAATCTATCCTTCTGGTCATGCAATTATGATATCGGAACTTCATATCACAGGCAAGTAAAACAAGGCCGCTTAAGAAAAAGCAATTTCAAGTCTTCAAGTCAGTCAATTTCACTTTCTCCACCAGTTTTTTTCCGACCGTGAAAGCGGACCCAAGGACTTAGCATTTGCGCCTAGATAAAGTTCAAGTTCATTCAATTTCTGCTCATTTCTCTCTATAGTTTTTTCTAGGATATTTCTCTTCGCTATATAATCATTTAATCTTAGCCTGAGTACATCCCTTTCCCATTCAACTCGAGCAATCGGTTTTTCCAATATTTTGTTCATATCATCTCCTATTTCTGGTTCTTATTTGAGTAGATTAACTCCCTGGTTTTATAGCTATATAGGGGCTGACTACTTTAGGTTTACGATGACCTTTCCTTATAAGGTTATGACTTCTCTTAATCCATCCAATCTTGAAGTCCTTGGTATCTTCACCATACAATTTCCGGCATTTTTTCTCTTCCAACATGGTTTTATACCTCACTGGGTTGAAGAATTCCTGATTATTTTACTAATAAAACGGCTTCAACAAGTCTATTTTCATATTTTCCCCTATATTAGACAATATGCATCCGGATAGTTTTTGGCAGTAAAAAAGGGTGGTTTTAGAGACCACCCTTTTTGGTAGTTATTGTCTTATTTAATAATACTAGCTTTTTTCATCCAAGCTATCAGGCTCCATCCCTCTTTTGGCTGCATATGCCGCCATCTGAGCTCGGTTTTTAAAGTGTAGTTTTTCCATAATGTTGCGCAGGTGATATTTTACAGTGTTTTCTGAAATATTAAGGGATAGGGCGATCTCTTTGTTTGTTGCCCCCCCGGCTACTTCTCTCAATACTTCCACTTCCTTACTGGTAAGTTCACTACCATCCACATGTTTTGCTCTTTTCTTCCCCTGACTTTTAACATATTCCTTAACGATTTTAGAGGCAATCCATGGCGATACTGCTACTTCCCCTCTCATCACATCTGATAGTAGCTTGAAAAACTCATCGGCGTTGACGTTCTTTAGGATGTAACCTGCCGCACCGATCTTCATAGCCTCAAATAAATCTTCGTCGTCATCAAACGCGGTAACCATAACAATCTTGACTTCAGGCATTTCGGTTTTAATAATCTGTGTTGCTTCAAGACCATTGCAGACGGGCATTTTGATATCCATCAATACGATATCTGGCTTAAGGCGACGGGTCTTTTCAACCGCCTCGAGTCCGTTGCTTGCCTCCCCAACTACTTCAATATCTTTTGCCTTGAGTAAGCTAGCTATACCGCTTCTTACCAGCGCATGGTCGTCTGATATCAATACTCTCAATTTACTTACCTTTCTTAACTACCACCTGGGAAAAGGTCAGTGGTAAACTTAAGGTAACCTTGGTTCCGTTTTCTGGGGCGGATTCTATCAGCAAGTTACCGCGAACACTGTCTGCCCTTTCCTTCATATTCCTCAAGCCAAATTTTGTCCAGTCTCCTTTAGTGCTCTCAAAGTCAAATCCCTTACCATCGTCCTCAACCATTATGGTAACCTCATTATCTGCCGCGACAACTTTGACTTTGGCACGTGTCGCCCCGGCATGCTTCCTTACATTAGATAATGCCTCCTGAACTATGCGGATAACCTGAAGTTCGATTTGCGGAGATAAAGAGGGAATGGCGCGGTCACCGACTGTGAATTCAGTTTTAATACCATGCATCTGGTTGAAACGTTCGGCATATTCTCTAAGTGCCGAAACCATGCTTCTGTCACCTGAAATCGCTGTCCTTAGTCCCAGAATTGCCTCACGCGTATCTGTATAAACGTCTTGGGCAACATTCTCAAGTTCAACTAAGTGATCTGTAGCTGTTTCTATTTTTCGCAGGAGTTCCCTGGTCGCCTGGCTTTTGGTTATCACGTAGCCTAAAACCTGAGCTAACCCGTCGTGGAGTTCCGAGGATATTCGCTCCCTCTCCTCCAGAACGGCAACTGCCTGAACTTTTTCGTAAAGCCGTGCCTTTTCTATTGCCAGAGCTACTTGATTGCCAACCTTGAACAGGAGACCTGCCTCATTTAATTTAAAATGATTGGGATTTTGACTAAAGAGACAAACAACCCCAATAATACCGCTAATTGATCTAAGAGGGATTATTGCCAAAGAACGTACACTTGAATCTGCCAGTGAAGCGATTGGTTCACGTTGGAGGTCCTTCAGGTTTTTCACTATTATATTCTGATTCAACTGGGTACCTTCCTCCGTAAGCAATTCCTTCATTTGAGGTTGGATTACCCCTTTGTATATATCTTCTAAGATACCACCGTGTATCGTATAAACCAGTTCTTGGCTTTGCTCGTCAACGAGGTACAGTTCGCCTGAATCAGCAGTAGTGATCTGAATCAGTTTGTCTATGGCACGATTGAGCATGGCGTTCATATTGTGGAATTCATCTAAATTCTGATGTACCTCATTCAAGATTTCCAGCTCTCGCATGCGGTGCGCATTTTCGTCTTGTAGGCGGTCTACGGTGGTAAAGACAAATTTGGAAAAGAAAAAGGAAGCGATCAAGACGATAACGAAGAGTGACAATGTACCCCAAATCATTGGGCGAGCCTCTTCAAAAATGCTAAGTCTTAAAAATTCAAAAAGAAAAACAAACAAGGCCGGAAGTATAATGGTGATTATCTTAAGAACTTTGAGAGTTGTTTTGCTGTCTGTACGGAAAGCGAATTTCCTTAACCACCGCTTCATAATGATCTCCAGGGCCAACTAATTGCATCATAGCACAATTGGAAGGCCAGTCAAAGGCAATTCCCTTTTGATACGGGCAGAATGGTCAGACTCTAAATTACTATAGTTTAGATCTTATGATCATTCTCTTAAGGTTTAAACGAGAGATCAGAAATGCTGAGTAATAAGCTATTTGCCGTCAAGCTTGGAGTTAATACCTTTGGTGTCAATTACATTTACTGCGACTTTAAGGCCAGTAGCTAATATGGAGCTATAGCATCATCCCCTGTTATTTCTAGATCCTAGGGGGTTTTCTCATACAGGTACTGGTAATCCCAAAAAAAGAACCTGTGACCTAAAGGGTGGTTTCCCCCCATCCTTTTTATAACTACAAAACTACCCAGATGCATGTTGTCAATTCTGAGAGATCCAATAGAATAAATATAGTAAAAAATTAGAGGCAAAATTAAAGGAGATCTATATGAAAGTAGTAGCAATAGGAGTTGGACAGTGTGGTTGCAATATCGCCGATGAGTTTTATTCAATAAACGACTACTCTAAATCATTTTTTGGAAGGAAAATCGAAATCCTTACAGAGGCTTTCGCAATCAACACTGATGAAACAGATTTAACAACACTTCGCCACATTCCTCGAGACAGAAATCACCGGATAGTAATGGGGCTATCTAAAACCTTTGGCCACGGTGTTGGAAAGGTAAATACCGAAGGCGCCAGGCTAATGAAGGAAATCACCCCGGTCGTAATTGACGATGTACTATGTTCCAAGAAGTTCTATGAAAGTGATGCAATTATCGTTATAGCCAGCAGCGCCGGCGGTACCGGCTCTGGTTCAATCGGGTATCTCGTAAGGGAACTAAAGGACAGGATAGAAAAACCGGTCTATGCCGTTATCGTACTGCCGTTTGCTTATGAGGAGAACGCTGAAATCTCCTATGCTGTACTGAATACTGCCACCTGTATAAATACGGTCAATCAGCACGCCGATGCTGTTTTTTTGCTTGACAACGAAAGATTCGGCCGTGGTGGGACCAGCCTGGCAAATAACCTGCAAATGATTAACCAGCAGATGGTTAAGAACTTCTTTGACCTCTTCTGTGCCGGCGAGGAGCATCACCGAGAGTTTATCGGAAGCAAGGTAATCGATGCTGGAGATATCATACAATCCCTGCAAGGTATATCCACTATAGGCAGAGGAGAAATCGCTCTCTCAACCTTCCACCGCTGGAATAAGGAGGATTATCGGGAAGCAACAAAAGCCAGCTCCAGCCTGGTAGGAGCATATAATCAGGCACTTAACAATCTCTCTCTAAGGATAAATACGGAAGACGCCAGGACAATGCTGGCCATGGTCTGTTCACCAAAAGATGTTATCACCATGAGTGCCATGGCGGAGATAAGCAATTCTCTCCAGGCACGCTCCCCGAAAGCAGTTATAAGGATGGGTGATTATCCGCGCAGGGACAAGGAAGTCTCGGTTTCCATAGTCTTTTCTACTATTACAGCATCGGATAGGATGGAAAATCTATTTGTTAGGGCAGAGGACTTAATTAAGAGGAAAAAAGCTTTAGAAGATGAGACCGATGGTAGAATACGAAAGCTCTACGACCTCGGCTCGAATATTCCAATTTTGGACCGATAGACATTTAACGCTATAGTTTCTTAAACAGGTAGATTTTTAATACTCTAGACGAAAATATTAGCATGCCACTTAAATTGTAATACCAATATTGTGGATATTTAAATCAGAAAGGAGAAATTAATCATGGAAGCCTATTGCATGAAATGCCGGGTTAAAAAGGAAATGAAAGATACCAAAAGGATTACCATGAAGAATGGAAGGCCAGCGACCCAGGGGATTTGTTCTAGTTGTGGTACCAAGATGTTCAAAATAGGAAAATTATGACTTAACTTATTTAAGACACACCATCAACATGGACTCTATATATCAGTCATAGTACTGAACCCTTGCTTTACGCTCTAAAGAATATTTAACATAGTACTAAAGCAGTATTGCACCAAACAGACCAGTTTAATATGTTTAGGATAATAATCTGAGGTAATAATGAAATGCTAGCACACTGCGTGAGGTGTAATACGAAGAGGGTAATTAAGAATGCCAGCTTTTTGATTACCAGAAACAGTAAAGTTGCTAAGAAGGGTGTCCGTCCTGTATATGGTTGTAAGATGTTCAGGATGGTAAAGATATTAGATGATGCTTGAATATTATTAAATTAACTTCAAATAGCTGGAGGAGGGTGAAACATGGTACAGGAAGAAAAGGAAATCAAACGACACGATATCCTTGCCAAGCCTTTACCTGTTATTCTTGATGAGATACAGGTAGCTGCTGCTGATGCCAGGAAAGCTGCTGATGAAGCCAGATTAGCTGGTGAGAAGGCAGCTGAGGACGTGATGAAAAGATTAAGGATATTATTCTTAAAGATGTCAAGGGATATCACAGAAGAGTTGGGTGAAGGGAAGGGTAAATAGGCTCAACCAATACGACCTCATATTGAGAACTAGCCTTGTCTACTAATGATTATTGGAAAGAAATTAATTCCCTTTTTATTGTTGCTTATGGCTGCAATAATTACAGCTGTTGTCCTGTGGTATGGTAGCAGTTTTGATTTTGTGCTCTATGCCACCGAACATTGGGTCGTATATGTAGTTGCTTCTCTTATAGTATTAACTGATATCTATCTGGCGGTTTACCTTTATAACCGATCTAAGAGAAATAAATAGTGACCTGCCTACTAAACTACCTCCTAGAGAAGAGGTAGCTACTAAGACCAGGAAGTATATCCATGCGGTTAATCTTGTGGATGTGATGATTAGAAATAGAGGGCAGATTCGCCCTCTATTTCTAATATAAACCATTGTATTTGAGGGTTATTCCCCGCAAGAAATAACCCTGATCATATCAGATCCGGTATATTCTCCGCCCAAAGTTATAACAGATAGTGTAAAAATAATATCCCCGTCAAAAACCATGCTTTTCACTGTCTCAATATTACATTTTACAACCAGATCGCCTCTAGAATCGGCAAAAGTGGAACTAATGGGAACATTTACTTCGCCTACTGAAAGGGATACATCTTCTACAGAATTAAAGTTAATGTCTGCGTGGATGGAAAAGCTGCCCCCGTTGGAACTAAGATTAAGCACATTAGGCGAAACCATAATATCAATAGAACTATCAGTAGCTAGAACTGTACTTTATAGTGACATTACAAGGATTACCAAGATTATTAACCCCTTTGCTGCTAGTTTTACTGATTTCTTCACAATTACTCCTTTATGTATTAATATTGGCTTTACGTTATTATTCTAATTTATTTACCTACAATCTACTCGGATACTTTACCATGCTGTTGTCCGTATGGACCATGCTGACCTGGTGACTCAAACTCAAAGCCCCAAGCATATGAATGATCTTTAGGGGTACAATCTCCGCAGATGTAGGTGAAGTCAATGCCACGTTCATTCTTGAAAAAGAGTGGGAACAGGGGATACCAAACAAGGTTATTGAGGCCGGACTACTGCAAAAAGCAAGATTTGCGTATATGAGTTAAGAAATAAATAACAACTAAACTCCAAAACTTTGTTTTAACCACTCGAATGCTTGCAGCTTTTCTAATTTCCCCCACCAGCTAACTTCATCCATTTGATGATTGAATACCATTAAATGTTTAGAATCATTATTTAGGTATATTGCACCTCTTGTCTCTAGCATATCAGCGGATAAAGCTCTCCATGGCAACCATCGCCCAATCGAATCTTCGCCACACGGACATTGTAATCCCAGCGTTCCGATAATAATGAGACCTGAGTTTGGCCAAATAGGATGGTTTGGTGATTCAATTCCCGTATAGGTAAATTGTTGCCATATTATTCTTTGTTCTGCGATTTTATTATTTCTATAGGGTAGACGAACTTCGCTACACCTCTCAGGATTCCAGAACACCGTAACTCGATTGCCTAATAGATAACTTAAATCTTCCTTAGACGTCAAGTCTTTTAGAAGATGTCTACCTGTAATTTCTGCAGAACAATTATAGAGCTTGTATGGCTCAGGTATGCCAATGTCAAACCTGGCAATATTAGCAGTACCTAGGCCAATATTAGAGACAGCAAAAAGAATCTTTGCTCTACAATAGCTATTTTCCTTTGAGTGTACTATGGATAACTCCTGCTGAGGAGCTATTCCAAGCCTCCTCAGCAGGAGTATCAATCTGGTCAAGTGCTCTGCAAGTCAAGTAAAGCAGCGGTCCGGTACGGCGACTATTTACATTTTTGATTTCATAGTCATACATAGGATAGTCACCATCACATGCACGTCGATAGTAATGCCTAGTCTTCGCGGACTGATGAGCACCTAATGAACTTTTTGGTACTGTAACTACAAA
>DAOUMG010000115.1:0-6320 GCA_034411935.1 Dehalococcoidaceae bacterium | reverse complement strand
TTAAAAAAAGTAGTAATCCTATATCACTAAAAAAGATGATTCAAGGTAGCGGTAGTTACCACCAGCCCAGTCATGCGGTATAAGGTAATAATATCTCATAGGGAGATGAAATCTATTTCGAGTCCCAAGAACCTAAATTGTTACTTGATTGCAACCTAGCTGAATATGGCTTAAAAGAGCTGATTATTTAAGTATTACCGCTACCGCGATCATGAACACAAAGCCGTAAGTGGCGGCGATAACACCTAGGATAATATCTCTCCAAGTCTGTTTTTTCATAATGGCTCCTCGTCTTAGAGGGTTTTGGTTGCCCTCTGATAGCAATCCCAACATAGGATTTCACAGGATGTAATGGCATCCTCACTATAGCCAAGACGGTAGTTAAACTTCCATCCGCCCAGAAATGGCTTATTATGTTTATCCCGAACCAGTGGTTTGTTACAACAGATATAGGGGTGGCTATGACCTGTACGAGTACACTCACATTTCCCCCTGGATCTTTGCCATACCCGTTCTACCACTACCGACATTTCTACCATTGCAGACCAAATCCTAGCCCTGCGCTAAGAAATTGTCAATACTTCTCGAAGACTTTGCTGAGTTAATAAAAAAGTGTTTTAAGTCCCTCTTTTCCCATTGATTCCAAGTGGTTTAGTAGTATAATTTAGACTGATGAAGATATCCTTCATCCTTTGGGTTTAGTTGGGTATTTGTTTCGATAAACCATCTTGTATTCCAAACGGTTGTGGTGTTAGAAACGGGCATCTGAACCTTTGAAAACGTTCCAGCCAAGCTGGGGAAGGAGGTAGTTAATATGGGGCATGCAATAGATTATGAAAAATCGATGACCGAGATAGTTTATATCAACTTACCCGGGCCGGAAGAGCCTGCTCCGGGGATGAGCGGCCCTGAGCTAATGCATGGCTTTCTGGCAAACCTTTATCATACAGGGAGCCCAGAGATGAAAGCATTAATAAACTCCCTGTGCGGTAAGTGGAACATATACTACCGACGGAAGTAGGGCTTAACTTAACTCGGGCAGGAGCCCCAATACTTTGAAAGCGGTACAAGTAAGCTAGCGTCGGCTACCGGAACCTGGAACTTAGCCTGGTTGCCAATCGCCTGGCGGCGCAACTACTCGGCTGCCTAGCAATTGGTTAAGTAAATTCTAATAATCGAAAACGGGGAGCCTCTTATTGCACATGACGGAATGTATAACGCTGTGTACCCCTGCCTGCTATGTTTCGGTTCTCTCTACAATCAATACAACTTACCCTTTTTGGACCGCCCCAACCACCATTAATCTGATAAGGTATTTCATATCGTGTTAAAATACTATATGAGGAGATTATATGACTGAAAAACAATCGGATAGCCAATCTCACCTAAAAAAACGTCTTTATCAGATGATCACAGAAGCAAAGCCAGTAATACAATGGGAAGCTGAAAACCTATGGCAACGCTTAGAAAGAAAAAAATTAGAAAGAGACTTAAAAAAAGAAATCAGCTTAAGGCTTGCTTATCATTGGAAACACTTTGATCAGCTAGCTGATCCCCAACGAGAAGCACTAGATGATTTCCTAACGATACAGGAAAGGAAACTGAAACTTGAAGATTTTCTTTGGGAAAAAGGATTAAGACATGGCGATCATATCCTTGTTTATAATCCTATTGATGGTTCATTTCGGGAGAAAGTTATGACGAAGTTTGATTTCATTTTCCTTCAGGCTCCAGATATGGCAAAACAATATGAAGAATCCCGAGGAGATGAAGTTAAACTTGAAGATAGAACTAAACACAAGTCTCAGCCGGATTTATCTTCTTATGAAACATCTTGGTTAATCAATATAAAATGAATCTTTAGACCTTTCCTCTCATATTAGTCATTACTCAACAGAGTAAATAGCTCCACTGCCCCCCGGGCAGCCCAGAGAACTAAGCCATCGCCCGGAGCCCGACAAAAAGGAAAAGCACGGCAGCTAGCGGGTCTTCTTACATAGACGCTGTATAAATATTTCTTGGTCATAAAAGGAACCTCATTATACTAAACTTTCTGACATGGTGTTATCAGTTTACTCTCTTAAGAATACCCAATAGCTGTTGATTTGAAAATTCACAAGGTTTATGATAGTTGCACAGAATTGCTGGTCAATTAGGAGGCTGCGGTTACTTATGTCTAGTGAAAAACTACCTATAAGCTTTGGGTCATACCTTGTTGCCAGTGTAATGCACAGAATCGCCGAGAAAGATTGGCTTGGTAATCGGTATGTTAGAATAGGGAGGATTCTAACACTGTCGATTTGGTTGTATGAGACAGGTGCAATTTTGGGAAGACTATGGAGAGATAAGCTACCAGTCGTAATAAAAATGTATGAGGTAGAAGAAAAAAGAGAAGACTTCACTCGGTATTGGTACAACCAGGCTGAAAAAAGACTAGAACAATATGGTATTGAGCCCAAGAGTTTTCAGGCCTTCATACTCCATACAGACCTAGAGATGTTTTGGAATGCCAAGCTGGAAGATTTTATGAAAATCGGAGATAAAAAACTTAATCAAAGCCAAGCACAAGAAACACTGCAATTGGCCTCATTATCGCTGCTTGAAGGTATAATGTTCGGTGGTCTATATCCAGATATCACACAAGAAATGCTGGTTAATACTTACGAAAAAATAGACTCTGATGCTTGGAAAGAAGCAAGAAGTCATGGAGTCACGTTAACAGAGAATCCTCCTTCTATAAGCGTGCGTGATAAAGAAAAAGAAGCCATCGAACTCGCTCGAGACTATGTAAAACAATATCACCCGAGTTTGATAAAAGCATTAAGCCTGGAATAGTAAAGTACAGGGATTCTACTCATAGTGGTAGGATATTCTAAGGGCTCTTTTCCAGAAGGATAATCACAGTAAAAGGAAAACAGACATTCCGATATTTGTTTAGTGGCGAATCTCTAAAAGTCAAAGGGGGAAGGCGAGCATTTCTGCTCTCCTTATAATTGCACATTCTAGGTATCATGAAAGAGCAATGCACCTCCTCAGTCTATGGTGTAAAGTTTGTGATTAGAATAATCCAAATACGCCATATGGAGGTGCAAATGAAGTATATTGGTTTAGACTGCCACAAGCAATATGACCACGCGACCATGATCGACACGAAGACCGGGGAAGTCAAAGCCAAGAGGCTGACTCATAATATGATTTATTGTGTATATTTAATAATCGTATTTTTTAGATTTATATTTTTCACTGAAATATAACTAGGGTATTTTAAAAGCCGGAATACGAAGTAAAAATCTACATAGCACGTAAGACCTTCGATAGAAGCCCAAGCAAATAGAATTATCCTAGGGAGAAATCCTACGAATATAGCAGGAATTATAAGTAACAAAGTAATAATTATAAATGGAGCTAATGCGGTGAATATTGCCTGATTCCTACTATAAGAAGATTCTGTATTTAGAGCTGAGTAAGGGAATGGAAATTTAAATCCTAAATGTGGTTTTTTATGACTATAATACCATTGAAATAGATAGTGTATTAATTCGTGAACAACTGTGCCAGGGATAAGCAACAATAATATTATTAACATAAGAAGATATGAGTAGCCGTTTAATTCGAGAATAGTACCAAAAAAAGAGCAGACCAGAAGTGAAATAATAGCAGCAGTTAGATTTGTTTTAGGATTATTTAAGGATGTAATTAAATCAATCGAATCTACAATATCATAAGATGTTTTCATGGGTCGAATTATATCATGACTGCACTACTCCTATTGGCTTTACCATTTGCTAAGTTAGAGTTGCCATCGCCGGGGTCATACCCTTACTGGCTCGACCTGGATGCAAACAGAAATCCCATTGGTATTACGGAATACGAAGTGGATGTTTACGGCGGCACCGCCTGTACGGACGGGAAATACATCTGGATGGTAGACATAGGAAACGGATCGGTAGTAGAATTCGATATCGAGGTCAGAGGGGTTACCGGGGTTACCGGGATCGACCTCGGCGGCAGTGGCGGCATCGATGCCACAGTTGTCTGCGACGGCTCGGATGTCTGGGTGGTTAATAGGGTTGACGGCGCCTTGGTGAAGCTAAGCCAGTAACGATGAAAGTGATATTTTGTAACCGGATATGAAGGAAGGCGCTACGGCTATTTTCAGGCTCTTCCGCATAGAGCTCCGCAAGGTTTTCAAGGGCAAGACCGTCTATGCCATTGCGCTGGTGCTCATTTTTCTTACGGCCGTGGGTATGCAGGGGCTGACAAGCGGCTATTCAAGGCAGGTTTCCAATCTAGAAGATCAGCACTCCGAGATCATTTCACGTATTGAGTCCGGCATCTGGGATATATATGGCGTGGCCCTGCCTGAAGATTTTAACTTTCTGGACCACCCCATTATCGATGACAACGGCCAGATTATTCAGGAAAATGTCGAACTATATAAGAGTTTTTACAGGGAATACTTCCAGGGTGAGATCGATGCCCTAACGGCTGAGGGCGGGTATTATTCCTTCTCCCAGATAGCCGCCAGCGGGGCGAGACAGATGGCCTCACTGATACCGATTCTGGCTGTCATTATGTCCGTGAGCTTGTTCGCTTCAGAGTTCAGGGGCGGTCTATACCGTATAATAATCAGTAGAGGGGTCAGGCGCTCCGATCTAATATCGGCCAAAATGCTTACCTCAACAACACTGGCCTTGCTGTTCGCCACCATCCTCACCGTTGCCCTGCTGCTGGGCGCCTTGGCAGCCTACAGCAGCCTGGGACTTGATACTCCACCGGATGTTTCTACGGCTGCCTTTTCGGGGATACTCGGATTGGCGCTTCTGATGTTCTTTGCCTATATGATGTTAGGCGGGGCGGTCGGCACGCTGCTGGCATCCTCTTCATCGGCAATGGCCATCGGGCTGGTACTGGCCTTCCTGGCGGGAACATTATTCTTCAACGCCACGCCATGCATGGAGGGTTTTTTCGGCACCATCTCGCCGGTTACGCTCGGCTATAACTTCAGCAGCCTGATGCACCATCTGTGGCAGCCGATAGGGGGAATAGAGGGCATGGTATCGCCTGGACAACGGGACTGCTACCGTGACGTCGGTATTGCTCTTACCCTGGCGCTTACCTATACTGCCGCCTTTACCGGCTTTATATATTCGGTCTTCATGAATAAGGACTTGAAGGGGTAAATTCGTTGGCTGAAGAGTTAATAGTAAAGACGGAAAACCTGACCAAGCGCTTCGGCGAGGTGACGGCAGTTAAAGACCTGAACATCGAAATCAGGAAAGGCGAAGTCTTCGGTTTCTTGGGCCCCAACGGTTCCGGTAAGACGACCACCATCTCAGTGCTGCTGGGTCTCATCAGGCCGAGTAAGGGACGCATCGAGCTCTTTGGCAACGGCAGCCGTAAAGATCTACCTACGCTTCTTAAGCGCGTAGGTGTTGTGTTAGAAAATCCGCCCTTTTATCCAAATTATTCGGGACGTGACAACCTGAAACTGCTGGCCGGGCTGACTACCAAAGTAAGCCCTGAGCGCATCAATGAAGTGCTTGAGTTCGTCGGTCTAAAGGACAGGGCCAAGAGCAAGATGAAGACCTACTCGCTGGGTATGAGGCAGCGGCTGGCCATCGCCCTGGCTCTGGTCAACAACCCCGAGTTTTTGATCCTTGACGAGCCGACCAACGGTATGGACCCGGCGGGAATAGTGGAGATAAGGGATCTAATCCGCTCTCTCAACAAAAAGGGCAAGACAATCTTTCTGGCCAGCCACCTGCTGCACGAGGTGGAGCAGGTCTGTACCAAAGTAGCCATCATCAAAAAGGGTGAAGTGCTGGCCCAGGGATCGATAGACAGTCTGATGAAGAAGGGGCAGGAGATCAGGCTCAAGACAACGGATAACCGGAAGGCCGCGGATGCTATACAGAATAAGATTGATAAGCTGGAGTCTATAGAGATGGCCGGTGATGAGTTGATAGTAAAAGTCCCAATGGATAAAATGGCCGAAGTCTTCTCTCTACTTGCCGAAAAAGGCATATCTATTCTGGCAATTGCCAGCCGCAAAGAGAGCCTGGAGGATGTCTTCATAGAACTGACCAGCGAGAGTAGTTCGAATGCTCAAAGATCTAATACATAACAGATGCCTATTTTGTTCAACAGGTATAAAAAAGAGCCGGGACATTCATCCCGGCTCTTTAATAATTAAATCAAGGAAATTTTAACACTTGCCGATCCTGAACATCTTGGTTCCACACGCCGGACAGACGCCCTGAGTAGCTGGCTTACCATTTTTCATAGTTATAGCTTTGGCGTTTTTCATTTCCCTCTTT
>DAOUMG010000114.1:0-3489 GCA_034411935.1 Dehalococcoidaceae bacterium | reverse complement strand
ATTAATGATCTTTTATTGCTGGCTAAAGTAGATGAAAGCAAACCATGTTCAGCAAAAAGTATTGTGGATATCTCATCTATTGTTAAAGAAGCAGGAGAAGCTTTTCGTCCCCTATTCGAGGAAAAAGGCATTCATATCGAAGTTAATAAGCAAAATGAACTCTTTGTGAAGTGACTTCACAAACTATGGTTACGTGTATTTTCGAATTTATTAGACAACGCTGCGAAGAACACACCATGTGATGGCTCCGTTACGATTACAGCTACAAAGGAAAAACAATATGTCACAGTCCGCGTTAGCGATACAGGCAGGGGTATCCCTAGAGAACATATCGATAATGTATTCGAGCGTTTCTATAAGGTACCAAACTTAAATACTGATGATAGCGGCTCAGGGTTAGGGCTTTCAATATGTAAAACCATAGTTTCAAAAGAAGGAGGCAATATAGAACTAACCAGTTCTGTAGGAGAGGGTAGCACATTTTCTATCATGATACCTATAATCAATGATAGACACAATAATGATTAACGTGATTATCCCTTGTAAGCAAGTATAGGAGATTAATTTATGAATAAAATAATAAAAGAGTTCAACGAAACATTTGAGAGAGATGCGAAGATAACCATTCTAAACAACAAATTAGTAATCAGTATAGCTTCACGCACAATGGTAATATCACTTCCTGTCATAGTTGGTCTTCAGGCTAGGGAGTTGTCACAGAACCCTTGAGATATACGTACACATATACAGTAGTTTCGTCACTACCGCCTGGCCTACCATCGCAACCCAACTCACATAAAGATTTTTCAACAGCTCTTGCATCTATGTGGTTATGGCATTGTCTGGTTATTCTGCAATAGTTTTTAGGGAATCCAGTCCGAGTTGGGATGCTTCCCCGACCATATCTTCGCCACCCTGGCGCTTGTAGGCTACATAAAAAAAGCCACTAAGAGAAGGGAATATTTTAGGATATGCTGCCTTCCACTTTAGCAAAAGTGAGATCTCGTGTTCCAAACACCTGAAAACAGCCGTCATGAATAACCTGATAAAAAATGCTTATTCCTTTGGTGTCGAAAGTTTCAGTACAATAGATGGACTCGAGCTTGAGTTCGGAGACTCGTGGCTGCTGCAGCGATCTAGTGACATCGATCAGAATAGGTCTTGGTCGGTTGGTTTGTTTGATGGATCGAGTAAGTACTAGCATTTTCTGGTTTACACGTTGTCGTATTAAACAATCACCGGAAATTGCGTGATACCCTATCAATTTGGTCTAGTTCTGCGATCGATAAGTTAAAGTACATCGCCGCCGCATTATCCTGTGCCTGCTTCACGGTTGAGGCACCAGGAATGGCTACTACTGACTCACCATGAAAATTGATTAGCCAATTCAAGGCCACCTGTGCCGGTGTCGCATCGTGGGAAACAGCTATTTCTCTAAGAGTATCAATAATCGAGCGGCTTCTCTCTAACTGTGATTTCAGGCGAAATCTTCGCCAAAATGGTGTGCTGCTAAAGATACCTGGATCATTATGAAACTTTCCGGACAATAGTCCAGATTCTAAAGGGGAATAGGCGATAATGGTAATACCTAATTCCCTGGCGGTACTGAGAATACCACTACTCTCTATCTGGCGGTTTCCAAGGCTATAATGAACCTGGTTCGACGCCAGGGGTAGCCCACGCTCTGCTAGGATATCATGAGCATGGCGCATCCTCTCGACTGAGTAGTTGCTTACGCCAATCGATCTTATCTCCCCTTTTTCAACCAGGTCAGCCATCTTGTTCATTATCCCTCTTGTAGACGAAAGGGAGTGAGGTAAGTGAACCTGGTACAAATCGATATTATAGCCATCCAGGCATTTAAGGCGTGAATCGATGGTCCTTTTAATATTAGAAGCTGTTCGAAATAGTGGGAACCATTTTGTGGCAATAATTACATCTGCGTTAGTCTGGCCTGCAGTTTTTAAGGCATTGGCGAGGAATTGCTCAGAACTTCCATTACCATATATCTCTGCAGTATCAAACCAATTGATGCCACCATTTATGGCGCCTCGAACGATTTCGGTCATTGTTTCGTTGGATAGTCTTTGATGTATAAGCCTGAAGACGCCTTGACCGCCGGCGAACTGCAATGGACCCAGTCCTATGGGGGATATCTCGATATCTGTTCTACCGAGGCGTCTTTTAGAAATCATATCTTTATGTAATATCGACCAACTTTTATATTTAACTGATCATTAGTTGGGAACAACATTTATATATAAATGAAGGGTCAAATATGGCTCCGCGCTGCCCCCTTTAAAGAGCAAGAATTCCACCTTTTGATCTTCACCTGCTAAAGAGGGGGCAAAGATCAGGTCTTCTTCGTAAGCCTGTTCATCTGTAAGGGTAATCCCCCCAAGCTGTCCTATAACCTCACTAAATGCTCTGACTTCTACCCGGTAGGTAGTTTCTCCTTGCTCATGGTTTATTATTCCTACAATTACAGACGCTGAGTCACCAAGGGTAATTTCCTCGGGATAGTTAGCGGCCTGTCCACCATCTCCGAGGATGTAGAATTCAGTGAATTTCTCACCTACTTTAGGGTTGGCAATTACGTAACCCAGCACGCCAATTGCCCCTAATATTGATATCACCAGTATTATCGATAGAGCTTTGTCCCAGCTAGTTTTTCCTGAGCTAATGCTTTTAGATTCGTATTTAACTTCAAAACGTTCCTCTACTGAGAGCCTTTTTTGTCTTATCCAAGCGATAACAGACATTAGTAAGATAAAGAAAGAAATAGAATAGAGGGTTGATTCAACAGTTATCCCCCATTTTGTGTAGTTTAAGGCCAGCCCGATCAATGGAACCACGGCGATACTCAAGCCGAAGCTTAGAGCTGTACGTTCGATACTACCCAGGCTTTCTTTTTTTGGGAAAAGAGCTAGTATTAGAACATAACCGGGAAAGAAAAGAACGAAGGGAAGACCCAGGAAAATCCTAATAAAATCTATTGGGACAAGATAAATAACAGCAACCAAGGCGATAACTAGTAAGTTAATTAGTAAAAGCCCGTTACCTAGTTTAATTCTCAAAGAGACCTCTCTACTACAGGATTTGAATGTTCTGTTATACATTTAAAAGAACGAAGTAGGGATTTCATATTGTACGAGCATTATAAGCTAGAGAAATCCTCTTCGCAATTAATTAGCTCATCTGGCCTGCCCTCATAAGGTGACCGCTTTTTAAGTAAGAATCACCGTATCATGAACTTCACCCCTAAACTGGACAGGCCATAATTAGAGAATCTTGATTTTCTGAACTTCAATCCCAAACAGGTAGGAGAGAACTCTATACCAAGCTATTAAATATATTATTATTAATCACATAACTTTGATGATTATTAGTTTATAATAGCAGTTGAAATGAGTGAATCAGAACAATTAATGCTGATTGTCAATCCCACTGCTGGAGGTTATGCTACAAAGCGCGAGTGGTTGAGCATAC
>DAOUMG010000113.1:0-11386 GCA_034411935.1 Dehalococcoidaceae bacterium | reverse complement strand
ATAGGCCAGCCGGTTATCATTCCCGGCGATATGGGGCGCTACTCCTATGTCGCCGTTGGTACCGAGACGGCTATGAAAGAGACCTTCGGCTCTACCTGTCATGGCGCCGGGCGGATGAAGAGCCGTTCGGCAGCTATTAAAAGTATGAAAGGAACAGATATCATCCGCCTGTTAGCCGAAAGTGGGATAACCGTCAGAACCGGCAGTATTTCTTCGCTGGCCGAGGAGGCTTCGGAAGCTTATAAGGACGTCCTTGATGTAGTTGAGGTAACCCACCAGGCAGGTATATCCAGAAAAGTTTTCAAGGTAAAACCCATCGGAGTAATCAAGGGATAGCCAGAGTGCTCGAGCTTTAAGATAATATTAAGCAGCTTGATATAATGCCCGCAGTGAAACCAGCTTGATGTCTGCTACTTTTTATTCTTAAGCAGCCAGTATTCAAGGCTATCCGCCAGCGCCAGCCAGCTGGCTTCTATTATGTTATCCGAGCTGCCCACCGTGCGCCAGGTATCGATCCCATCGCTGGATTCAATCAGTACCCTTATCACTGAATCCGTGCTTATAGTCTGCCCTATTATGCGTACTTTGTAATCTATAAGCTTTACTTTTGATATATCCGGGTAGAACTTTATAAGTGCCTTTCGCAGAGCCCTATCCAGTGCGTTAACGGGGCCGTTGCCTTCCGATACCGTATGCCTCACCTCGCCGTCAACGCTTACTTTTACCATAGCCTCGGCAAGAAGCTCTTCTGCGCTGCCCTTTCGCGTCGGTGCGCGCCTCCTCTTTTCTATCAGTACCATGTAGTCCACCAGCTCAAACGGCGGTTTGTAATCGGCACGGGCGCGGTGAACCAGCATATCAAAAGACGCTTCGGCATTCTCATACTGAAAACCCTGGCTTTCCAGCTGCTTCACTTTATCCAGCAGAACATTCGCTTCTTTTCCGTTGAAATAAAGTTCAACGCCAAGCTCTTCGGCTCTCTTTAATATGTTAGCCCTGCCGGAAAGCTCGGAAACTAGCGTCTTCGGCTGGTTGCCTACCGCTTCGGGATTTATATGCTGGTAACTGCCCGCCCACTTGCTCCAGCCCGATACATGCAGCCCCGCTTTATGACTGAAGGCGCTGGAGCCTATGTATGGTAAAAACGGGTCGGGTATCAGGTTGGCTAGTTCGCTTACATAGTTTGCCACTTCGGTCAGTTTGGATAATTGCTCGTCGCTTATTACATCCATACCCAGTTTTAACTTAAGAGCCGGTATCACCGAACACAGGTTAGCATTACCGCAGCGCTCCCCGTAGCCGTTTATCGTCCCCTGTACCTGCCCGACGCCGGCTTTGACCGCCGCTATTGTATTGGCTACCGCCAGCTCGCCGTCGTTATGGGCGTGTATCCCGACAGGTATATTACTTACTTTAACCGCAGCCTCTACCGCCTGGCTTACCTCATCCGGCATCGCTCCGCCGTTGGTATCGCATAGCACCAGACACTCCGCACCCGCACTAGCGGCAATTTCAAGTACTTTCAGAGCATATTCCGGGTTATCTTTATACCCGTCAAAGAAATGCTCGGCGTCAAAAAATACCTTTATTCCTTTATCCTTTAAAAATCCCACTGAGTCCGAAACCATTTCGAGGTTTTCTTCAAGCGTCGTTTCCAGTACCTGCTTCACCTGCCTCGCCGAGCACTTTCCGACCAGGGTAATGTACTGCGTGCCGGCGTCTAATAATGCTTTAAGGTTGGCATCTTGCTCCGCTTTTGTTCCGGCTTTCCTGGTACTGCCGAAGGCAACCAGTCTGGCACTAATAAACTCAAGCTTTTTTGCCTCGCTAAAGAATTCGTTATCCTTGGGATTTGAGCCCGGCCAGCCGCCCTCTATATAGCCTATACCCAGCTCGTCCAGCTTTCGGGCTATCTTCAGCTTATCCACAACGGAAAAAGATATCCCTTCCCTCTGCGAGCCGTCTCTTAAAGTGGTATCGTAAAGTTCTACTTTTAGCACTTGCCTTGTCTTATACCCTCTCGGCGATTAAATCACCCATCTTTTCAGTGCCTACCTTGGTCATTCCCTCGCCCATTATTTCACGGGTGCGGTATCCCTCGTCAAGTACTTTTTCCACGGCAGCTTCAATAGCTACTGCTTCCTTCTCCAGCACGAAGGAATATCTCACCATCATAGCCATGCTCATTATAGTGGCTATCGGGTTGGCGATATCCTGTTTGGCGCGCCTTGGGGCGCTTCCGTGAATCGGCTCGTACATACCATACGTCTTTACCCCGTCCTTGGGAACACCTGCCAGGCTTGCCGAGGGCAGCATGCCCATCGAACCGGCCAGCATTGAAGCTTCATCTGTTATTATATCGCCGAAAGTGTTTTCGGTAACCAGAACATCAAGATACCTTGGGTTCTGGATTATACGCATTGAACAGGCATCTATCAGCATATGCTCCAGCTCTACTTCGGGGTAGTCCCTGGAAACCTCTATCGTAACCTGCCGCCACAGCCGCGAGGACTGCAGTACATTGGCTTTATCTACAGATATAAGCCTCTTTTTCCTTTGCATTGCTATTTCAAATCCCACCTTGACGATGCGCTCTATCTCTTTTTCCGAATATAGCATTGAATCCACCGCCCAGCGCTGTCCGGATTCCTTCCACTGCTTCTTGGGCTGTCCGAAGTAAAGACCGCCGGTAAGCTCTCTGACGAACATCATATCTACATCTTTAATCACTTCAGGTTTCATATTGGTATTGTTCACCAGCGCCGGATAGACCGTTACCGGTCTTAGGTTAGCGAATAGACCCAGCTCCTTGCGTAATGCCAGCAGCCCGTCTTCGGGGTGTATCGGTGCCTGCGGGTCGTCGTACTTTGGGTCGCCCACGGCGCCCAGCAATACCGCGTCGCATTCCTTGCACATCTTCAGTGTTTTATCGGAAAATGCCGTGCCTTCCTCGTCAATGGCTACTCCGCCGATAAGACCGTAGCGAAGGTCAAACTCGTGCTCGTACTTGCTGCCCATCGCCTTCATAACTTTGATAGCTTCCACGATGACCTCGGGTCCGATACCATCTCCCGGTAAAACGGCTATACTGAATTTCAATCTAGTTCCTCCCGCTTTCTATTTTCTTCTTGGTATATTCCACCAGGCCTCCCGAAGCTATTATCTGAGACATAAATTCGGGATAACGCCTGGCTTTGAAACTTTTACCCTTTGTCTTATTTATTATCTTACCTGTAGATAAATCCACTTCAAGCCTGTCGCCGTCGTCCGTGTTCGCCACCGCCTCGGCGCTTTCCAGAAGCGGCAAGCCCGTGTTTATGGCGTTACGGAAAAATATTCGGGCAAAACTTATGGCTATTATACAGGAAACTCCCGATGCTTTTATAGCTATTGGGGCGTGCTCCCTTGAAGAACCGCAGCCGAAGTTACTGGTAGCCACGATTATATCCCCCAGCTTCACCTTCTTGACGAAATCCGTATCTATATTTTCCATACAGTGCCTTGCAAGCTCTGATGGCTCCGACACATTAAGATACCGCGCCGGTATAATGGCGTCCGTATCCACATTAGCACCGTACTTATAAACTCTGCCTTTTAACATATTACTTTCCTACCATTCTAGGCTTGCTTTTCCTCCTGATTTCCTGCCACCTTTCATTGATATTCTACCGATAATATTCTCGCAAGTAGGGCATTTTCTCTCTCCAGGAAGCTAATTTCTTAACCATTTCACATTCCCTATAATCTCTCCGGGCTTACTATTTTACCTGCTATCGCACTGGCGGCGGCAACCGCCGGGTTGGAGAGGTAAACCTCCGACTTGGGGCTGCCCATCCGCCCGACGAAGTTCCTATTGGTGGTGGCGATACACCTCTCACCTTCGGCAAGTATGCCCATATGCCCGCCCAGACAGGGCCCGCAGGTTGGAGTGCTGACGGCGCAGTTCGCCTCAATAAATATCTCTACCAGCCCCTCTTTAACGGCATCCAGGTAAACCTGCTGCGTGCCGGGTATGATGATACAGCGGACATTTCTATTCACCTTGTTACCCTTTAGTATTTCCGCCGCTTCTCTTAAGTCTTCTATGCGCCCGTTGGTACAGCTGCCTATGACGGATTGGTCTATCCGTACATCCCCTACTTTATTGACAGGCTTCACGTTTGAAGGCAGGTGCGGCATAGCTACCTGAGGCTCCAGCTCCGAGACATCGTACTCAATCACTTTAGCATATTCGGCGTCTTCATCAGCCTTGAACACTTTACAACCGCGCCTGGCTCTATTCGTTATGTAATCCAGCGTCTTTTTGTCAACGTTGAAAAGCCCCGCCTTACCTCCGGCTTCTATGGCCATATTGCTCATCGTGAAGCGCCCGTCCATAGAGAGGCTGTCCACCACCTCGCCGGTGAACTCCATCGCCATATAGAGCGCCCCGTCAACACCGATATCACCTATCGTATGAAGTATCAAATCCTTACCGCCCACCCACCTTTTAAGCCTGCCTTTATAGATGAACTTTATCGTCTGTGGCACCTTCATCCATATCTCGCCTGTTGCCATCGTCGTAGCTATGTCCGTAGAGCCCATACCGGTGGCGAAGGCTCCCAGCGCCCCGTAGGTACAGGTGTGCGAATCGGCGCCGATGACTACATCTCCGGGTAGCACCAGCCCTTCCTCGTGGAGCAGGACGTGCTCTATGCCCATCCTGCCGACATCGTAGTGGATTATGCCCTGTTCGGCGGCGAACTCCCTTACTATTTTAGCCTGCTCGGCTGACTTTATATCCTTATTCGGCGTAAAGTGGTCGGACACCATCACCACCTTTTGAGTATCAAACACCTTCTTAACGCCTAGCTTCTTAAACTCTCTTATGGCTATAGGCGCCGTTATATCGTTGGAAAGTACCAAATCCACTTTTACATTTATGAATTCGCCGGGCTTTATCTTTTCTTCACCGGCGTGATATGCCAGTATCTTTTCAGCCAGATTCACTTCTTTTCCTCTCTCTTGCTCGTAAATTTTGGCATTACCAGAACCACGAAAATTATAATAGTGGCTATTATTGATATAAGGTACATACCTACACCGGCGGTAATGCCTACACCGGCAGCCGCCCAGATAGTAGCCGCTGTAGTCAGTCCTTCCACGATGCCTTCCCCTCGCCTGATGATGCTGCCCGCTCCAAGAAAACCTATGCCTGTAACGATTCCCGCGGCTATCCTTGCCGGGTCGTCATCAAATCCTTCTACCGAGACAACGGTAAAAAGAGCTGATCCGAAAGCTATCAGTACCAGCGTCCTTATGCCTGCCGGCTTGTCCGCTTTATCCCTCTGGTAGCCTATGACACCGCCAAGCACTGCCGCCAGCAGTATTCGCAGCGTCATTTCCAACTCTACGGGCATTTTATATTACCCCTTAAGTTTTAGCTTACCTGTTACTTGCGGAAAGCAGCCTGTTTAAGGCGTTGAGATACGCCTTAGCGCTGGCGACTATGATATCAGTATCGGCGCCCCTTCCTGTATAGGTAACACCGTCACTCTCTATCCGTATCAGCACCTCGCCGATGGCATCTATACCCTCGGTTACGGACTTCACCGAAAACTCCGTCAAAGTGTTGGCTACACCAACAATCCTGTTTATCGCTTTATATACAGCGTCAACGGGACCCGTTCCCAGCGAGGCATCTGCCTTTCCCTTGCCATCCGGGCCGATGAGATTAACCGCCGCAGTAGGAATACCCCTATCACCACAGGTTACCTGAATTCTCTCCAGGTGATATAGCTCGGTTATAGTTCTCATTTCCTCGGCAACTATGGATTCTATATCCCTGTCCGTAACATCTTTCTTCTTATCTGCCAGTTCTTTGAAAGCGTTAAAGGCACGCGTGAAATCTTCTTCGCTCAAAGTATAACCAAGCTCTGCCAGCCTCTCTTTGAAGGCGTGGCGTCCACTCAGCTTACCCATTACCAGGCTGGACGCCGGAATTCCCACCGTTTTAGGGTCTATAATCTCGTAAGTTATCGGCATCTTTATAACGCCATCCTGGTGAATACCGCTCTGGTGGCGGAAGGCATTCCTGCCCACTATCGCCTTGTTATGCTGGACGGGGAAACCTGTCAACTCGCTGACAAGACGGCTGGTCTTATATATCTGCTCCGTGCTTATACCTGTCTCAAGTCCGAATAGATCACGGCGCGTCTTAATTGCCATAACCACTTCTTCCAGCGAAGCGTTGCCGGCTCTCTCTCCGATGCCGTTTATGGTACATTCCACCTGACGTGCGCCACGCCTCACCGCTTCCAGGCTATTAGCTACCGAGAGGCCAAGGTCGTCGTGGCAGTGGACGCTTATCACCACCTTATCTATATTTTTAACGTTTTTCTTTATTCCCTCTATTAGCCCACCGAACTCATTCGGTATGGCATAGCCCACGGTATCCGGTATATTCACCGTGGTCGCCCCGGATTCTATGGCTGCCTCCAGCACTTCATAGATAAACTTGGGCTCGGCGCGGCTGGCATCCATCGGGGAAAACTCAACATCGTCAACATAGCTTTTGGCGCGGGCTACCATTTTACTCACCAGTTCCAAAACCTGCTGGCGGTTCTTCTTCAGCTGGTGTACCATATGGATTTCTGAAGCCGAGATAAATGTATGAATCCTGGGATGCCTGGCGTCTTTTATCGCTTCCCAGGCTCTATCTATATCGTCGGGATGGGCGCGCGAAAGGGCGCAGACCGTTGCATCCTTTATATTCTGTGATATCAGCCGCACCGCTTCGAAATCGCCGGGTGAGCTTATCGGGAAGCCGGCTTCAATAACGTCCACGCCCAGCTTTTCCAGTCGCCTGGCTATCTCCAGCTTCTCGTCCTTGTTTAGCGTAGCCCCGGCCGCCTGTTCACCGTCTCTTAGCGTGGTATCAAATATTATTACTTTATCCATTTTACTCCCTGGGGAAACAATCCCTTTCCTTTCTTTACGAGTTCTTGTTCGTAACTACCCCTCCTCTTTAAGAAGAGGGGCCGGTAAGGATGAGCTTGTCTCTCCCAGCGAGGTTTAAACCTTTGCCGGTTGCTGCTTTTCTATCTACCCTTTCTCTTTTCAAGATTACTTCGGCCATTTCTTTTACTTCTTTTTCAGCCAGGACATCATCTGCCTTAGTTCCTGGCCAACAGCTTCTATATAGTCCTCCTGCTCCATTCTCTTAAGAGCATTGTAGACCGGTCTTCCCGCCTGGTTTTCCAGTATCCATTCCTTGGCAAAGCTGCCGTCCTGAATCTCCGCCAGTATCTCGGCCATTTCGTCCTTGGTAGTTTCGTCTATTATCCTGGAGCCTCTGGTATATCCTCCGTACTCGGCGGTATCACTTACCGAGTACCACATATAACCCATACCGCCCTTGTAGATTAAGTCCACGATTAGCTTAAGTTCATGCAGGCACTCAAAATAGGCTATCTCAGGCTGATAACCGGCATCTACCAGTGTCTCGAATCCGGCCTTCACCAGCGCGGTAACGCCGCCGCAGAGCACTGTCTGCTCTCCGAAGAGGTCCGTTTCCGTTTCCTCGGCAAAGGTGGTTTCCAGCACTCCGGCACGGCCACAGCCGATTCCCATGGCATAAGCCAGGGCTATATTTTTAGCTTTGCCCGAAGCATCCTGCTCTACCGCCACCAGCGCCGGCGGCCCGGCGTCTTCCGTATAAAGCTGCCTGAGCATATGGCCGGGGCACTTGGGCGCTATCATAGTTACATCTATATAATCGGGAGGCAATATCTGCCCGTAATGGATATTGAAGCCGTGGGCGAACATCAGCATCTTGCCTTTTTTCAACGCCCCTAATATTGAATTATCATATATTGTCTTCTGAAGGTTATCCGGCGCCAGCATTACTATTATATCGGCGCGTTTTGCCATTTCAGAAGCCAGCATCACTTCAAAACCGCTCTCTTCCGCTTTCTTCCAGTTTTCGCTTTCTTCAGCTTCGGCAACGATAACGGAACAACCGCTATCTCTTAAGTTCTGGGCATGGGCGTGCCCCTGGCTGCCATAGCCAATAATTCCGATTACCTTGCCATCAAGTAGTTTCAAATCACAGTCTTTATCATAATAGATTGTCGCCATAGCCAAACTCCTTTATTTTATTATACTCCTTACTACTAACCACGCGTCATAGCGATTCGCCCGGTGCGTGTCAGCTCCTTGACGCCGAAGACACGTAATAGATTATACAACGAATCTATCTTTTCTTCATCACCGGTGGCTTCTATAGTTACCGTATCCGATGCTACATCAATTATCTTAGCCCTGAATATATCTACTATCTGCATAACCTCGCTTCGTGTGGCCGCCGTTGTATTTACCTTTAATAAGGCAAGCTCGCGCGATACCGTCCTGGGACCGCTGATATCGGTTACCTTGATTACATCAATAACCTTATCCAGCTGTTTTCTCACCTGCTCCACCATGGTGGTGGTTCCGTCTATTACTATAGTCATACGGGACATATTTGGCTGCTCGCTGTGTCCCACGGCGATGCTATCTATATTGAAACCGCGCCTTCTGAAAAGACTGGCCATCCTGTTCAAGACTCCGGGTCTATCGGCCACCAGGGCAACCAGCGTATGTTTTGTGGTAGCCATTATCTTACCCCCTTCTTCGGCGGATGGATTATTTCGTCAATGGCGGCTCCCGAAGGCACCATCGGGTATACATTTTCTTCGGGTTCCACGTGAAAATCAATTAAAAACGGCCCTGGCTCAGCCATTGCCTTTTCTATCGCCGGAACAACCTCTTCCTTCTTCTTAACCTCAAGCGCCGGTATGCCATAGGCAGCGGCAATCTGGCTGAAATTTGGGTTCAATAACGGCGTAGCTACATAACGCTTGTTATAAAAAAGCTCCTGCCACTGTCTCACCATTCCCAGGAATCCGTTATTTAAGATAGCTATCTTAACAGCCGCTTTCTCCTGTATTATAGTGCCCAGTTCCTGCATTGTCATCTGAAAACCGCCGTCACCGGCGACGCACCAGACTACTTCTTCCGGTTTGCCTATTTTAGCCCCAAAAGCCGCCGGCAACTCAAATCCCATGGTGCCTAAACCACCGGAGGATATCAGCTTACCTGGGCAATCGTAGCAGTAGTGCTGCGCCGACCACATCTGGTTCTGCCCGACGCCGGTAACTATAATTGCTTTTCCTTTGGTTATCTGGCATATCTTACTGATTACCATCTGCGGCAGTATTCCTTCATGCTCCTGGTCAAAACATATAGGATATTCTTCTCGCCAGCCGTCAATCCTTTTAACCCAATCCGTATGCTTTTTAGGCTCCAGCTGTTTATTTAGAGATTTCAGTACCGTGGTTACATCACCTACTATCGGTACGTCAACTTTTACATTCTTGCCTATTTCAGCCGGGTCTATATCAATGTGAACCACTTTTGCCTTTTCAGCGAAGGCGCTTACCTTTCCGGTAGCCCTATCATCAAAACGCATACCGATAGCGATAATCAAATCCGAGTCAGCCACCGCTTTGTTGGCATAGGCTGTGCCATGCATTCCCAGCATTCCGTAGCTTAACGGGTGATTTTCGGGGAAACTGCCTATCCCCAGAAGGGTAGTGATTACCGGTATCTGCCCTTTTTCAGCCAGCGTTTTTAGCTCATCGCAGGCGCCTGAAATTATTACTCCCCTTCCAGCCAGGATAACGGGCTTTGTTGCCTCGGCAATCATTTTAGCCGCTTTCTTTATCTGGAAAGGATTACCCCTGAATGTAGGTTTATATCCGGGCAGGTCAACCCTGGTAGGATAGCTGAACTCCGCCTGGTCTGTGAAAACATCTTTGGGTATATCAATAAGTACCGGCCCGGGGCGCCCCGTACTTGCCAGATAGAAAGCTTCCTTTACGGTTTTGGCCAGCGAAGCCGTATCCGTCACCAGATAGTTATTCTTTGTTATAGGCAGAGTAATACCTGTTATATCTATCTCCTGAAAGGCATCTTTACCTATCAGCGGCCTTATAACCTGCCCTGTTATAGCAACCATAGGTACCGAATCCAGGCAGGCGTTGGCGATACCTGTTACCAGATTGGTGGCGCCGGGACCCGACGTCGCCAGACAAACGCCCACCTTGCCGGTAGCTCTTGCGTAGCCGTCGGCGGCATGGGCGGCACCCTGTTCGTGCCTTACCAGAATATGACGAAGTTTTGGAAACTCGGGCAATACATCATAAAGCGGCAGCAGCACACCCCCCGGGAAGCCAAATATAACTTCTACCCCTTCTTCAATCAGGCTCTGGCATAAAATACGCGCTCCTGACATTTTCATCGCTTCACCTCCGGGCTATCATATACGGCTCCCGTGCTGGCTGAACTTACATGCTCTATATAGCGTTTTAGGTAACCGCTTTTTATTTTTGATTTAAAAGCGGGTAGAGCTTTCAGCCTTTTAGCTATTTCCTGCTGGCTTAACTCAACATCTATTTTTTTGCCGGGTATATCTATTGTGATAATATCTCCTTCTTTTATAGCAGCGATAGGTCCTCTTTCAGCCGCTTCAGGAGAGATATGGCCTATAGAAGCTCCTCTGGTTGCCCCTGAGAAACGACCATCGGTTATCAGGGCGACTTCTTTGTCCATCCCCATACCGCTTAACAGAGAGGTCGGCGTTAGCATCTCCCGCATACCGGGACCTCCTTTCGGTCCCTCGTAACGGATAACTACCACATCACCCGACCTTATGCCGCCGTCCATTATGGCACTGGTTACTTCTTCTTCTGAATCAAACACCCGGGCCGGTCCCTTGTGGACCATCATTTCAGGCGCCACCGCCGATTTTTTCACCACGGCACCCTCCGGCGCAATGTTGCCGAATAATACAGCTAATCCTCCGGTGGTTGAGTGGGCATTCTCAAAGTGCCGGATTACCATCCCGTCCGCTTCAGGACTCTCATCGGCAATCTGCCCTATTTTTTTACCATAAACGGTTCGTGCGTCTTTCTTCAATATGCTTTTTATCTCTTTCATCACCGCCGGGATACCACCGGCATTATCAAGATCCTCAACATGGTCGTCCCCGGTAGGTCTTAGCTTACAAAGACAGGGCGTTTTTTCACTTATTTCATTTATGCTCTCAAGTGAGAAATCAATCCCCGCTTCATTAGCTAAGGCTTTCAGATGTAATACTGAGTTGGTACTTCCCCCCAGAGCCATATCAACGGCGAAGGCGTTATACAAAGCATCTTTGGTTATTATATCCCTTGGCTTTATCTCCTCGTTTAATAGCGGAATAATCCTCTTTCCAGTCTGAAACGCCAGCTCCCGCCTGCGGCTATCTACTGCCAGTATAGTGCCGTTACCTGGCAGAGCTATGCCCAGTGCTTCCATCAGGCAG
>DAOUMG010000112.1:0-2928 GCA_034411935.1 Dehalococcoidaceae bacterium | reverse complement strand
GATATTGCTGGAGTCCATGGAGTTTGGCCCTTTTCTAATAAATTCTTAGCCCTGGTGAAGTCCCAGTAAAGACGGGGCATCTTAGCTTTAGCATGGGCATCCCAGGCTTCGCGGCTGACAGAAACCATAGCCAGTCCGGGCGGCACCATCCAACCTTTCTGCGAGCCGGTTACGGTAACATCGCATTGCCACTCGTCTACCGGTAACTTTATTGAACTAAGGCTGCTAACGGCATCGACCAGAAGTAGTTTTTCATAGCTCTTAACAACGGAGCTTATCGATTCAAGGTCGTTGGTGACGCCGGTAGAAGTCTCGTTATGCGTTACCAGCACTGCCTTTATGCCAGGATTATCCTTGAGGGCTTTGTTAATAGAATCAATATCGGCCGCCTTACCCCATTCAAAGTTCAGAGGGATGACCTCGGCGCCGAATAGACCGGCGATTTCGGCGAAGCGGTCACCAAAAGCGCCAATGGAAATCGCCAGAACCTTATCTCCCGGTGAAAGGGTATTCACTACGGCAGCCTCCATGCCGCCGGTACCCGAACAGGTTAGTAAAAGGACATCGTTATTGGTAACAAACATCTTTTTCAAATCTTTAGTTACCTTGCTTAGAAGCTGGCAAAATTCAGGGCCTCGGTGGTTTATCATAGGCCAGCTCATCGCTTTAAGGACATCTTGTGGACAGGGGGTAGGACCCGGAATACGCAAGTTTTGCATTTTAAAGCTCCTTCTACTCTTTATCTAGTATATCCGAATTTATTACTTTGGCAAAGAATAAAATATCAAATAGATTTTATATAACGCCTTTTACCTACTCTTAAAATGCTGCCCACAGGAACAATGGTGTTCGGGTCGGTTACTTTTATATCGTCAATATCTACCGCGCCCTGTAAGACAAGACGTTTGGCTTCTCCTTTGCTTTTTATAAAGCTTTCCGAAAGCATCATATTAACGACGCTATCGCTCTTGGTGCTATATATATCATCAGGCACTTCTTTATTCTGGACGACCTGTCTGAAGTGGCTTTCCGCTCCGGTAGCGGAAATAGCATCGTAAAGCTGGGCGATAATTTCTTTCGCCAGGCGTTTCTTCATATCCATCGGGTTGACGCTGCCGTCTGTAAGCGCCTGGTTATTCTCTTTTAACTCTTTATCGGGAACATCGGTAAGTAGCTCAAAGTAATTCATTATAAGGCTATCTGGGATAGACATAATCTTGCCGAAAATATCCTCGGCGGGCTCGGCGACTCCTATATAGTTACCGAGACTCTTGCTCATTTTCTTTACGCCGTCAGTTCCTGTGAGGATAGGCACCATAAAGATATGCTGCGGTTTCTGGCCGACGTTTTCCTGAAGCTCACGGCCTACCAGCAGGTTGAATTTCTGGTCGGTGCCGCCGAACTCAACGTCAGCTTTTATTGAAACCGAATCATAGGCTTGAAGGAGTGGGTAGAGGAACTCGCTTATCGTTATCGGGCGGTTTTCGTTATACCTCTTGTTGAAATCATCCCTGGCCAGCATCTGGGCAATGGTGAACTTGCTGGTCAACGCGACGACATCGTTTAAATGAAAGCCATTGAACCACTCGCTCTGCCAGTGGACTTCGGTTTTATCCCTGTCAACTATTTTAAAGAACTGCTGCATATAGGTATCTGCGTTTTCTTTTACCTGCTCGGCGGAGAGCATCGGGCGGGTTACCGAGGCGCCGCTGGGATCGCCGATACGTGCCGTCCAGTCTCCCACGATAAGCACTACCTGGTGTCCCATTTCCTGGAACTGACGCAATTTACGAAGGGTAACCATATGGCCCAGGTGGATATCGGGGAAGCTGGGGTCAAAGCCTTCTTTTAAACGTAGCTTTTTGCCCGAGAGGAGTAGCTGACGCAATTCCTTCTCTACGATAATTTCAGCTGTTGCACGCTCAAGTATGCTATTTATCTTATTTTCAACGCTGCTCATAAATCTATCCTAACGATTTGAATATAGCCTTTGCCTTTTGAATATCACAAGATATCTGTTTCTTAAGGTCTTCAACACCTGAGAAACGCATCTCACCGCGCAGACGCTTTATTATATCAGTTTTCAGTTCCTGCCCATAGATATTATTATTGAACCCGAGTATATGTACCTCGACGATGCGTTTAGAACCACCGAAAGTAGGACGCTTGCCTATATTGACAAGGGAATCGCGTGGCTCTTTATCAAAATAAGAACGAGCGATATAGACGCCATCGGCGGGAAGCGCCTGGGAAGGATTTATATCCAGGTTAGCGGTGGCAAAGCTAAGACCAGCGCCTCGCCCATCGCCCGTGACAACCCTTCCATGCAAACTGAAGTAACGGCCGGTCATCTGATGCACTGTCTCCATATCACCTTCCGCAAGTGCTTTTCTGATGGCGGAACTGCTGGCGGTTATTCCGTTAATCTGAAGGGGAGGCATAGTGATGACTTCAAAGCCGTGCTTATAACCGAGCTGTTTCAGTAGTTCTATGCTGCCTTGGCGGCTTCTGCCTAGAGCGAAATCAGGCCCGACTACTATGCCGCGCATTTTCAGATGTTTTATAAGGAGAGAAATGAATTTTTCAGCTTCTAAGGAAGCCAGCCTTTTATTAAAAGGAAGGGTAACTACCAGTTCGACGCCGGCTTCTTTAAGGAGTCTGGCTCTCTGTTCGGAATCCGTAAGGAAAGGTACTTTACTATCAGGTGAAATGATATCCTGTGGATGAGGCCAGAAGGTTACTATGGCACTTTTCAGACGTTTATCTCTGGCTCTATTGACAAGCTCGCAAATGAGGGAGATATGTCCCAGGTGGACGCCGTCAAATACGCCGACGGCAAGCAAGGTTTCTTTATCGGGAGATACGGATTTCAAATCTTCTTCAAATGGCATAGTTGAAAAATAACTATAAAATTTAACTTTACAGTAA
>DAOUMG010000111.1:0-1726 GCA_034411935.1 Dehalococcoidaceae bacterium | reverse complement strand
GTCGTCTTGGCTCACCATTGAGTACATGATACTGTCTCGCTATCTTCATTCCTGTCTCTACCGCTTCAGACCCGGAACTACAAAATGATACCTTCGTCAGGTTTCCTGGCGTAATTGTAGCCAACTTCTCGGCTAAATTCAGAGAAGGAATGTTAACAAATTCCCCGGCAAGAATAGCTAGCTCACCAATCTGTTTGTGTATAGCATCACCAATTTCCATCCTTCCATGGCCCACAAGTCCGTACTGCCAACCAGCCGCACCATCAATATACGTTTTACCTGTTACATCAGTAATGCGAACTCCCTCGCCTTTCTCAAAAATTTTAAGATGGCCAGGTTCACGTAACCAAGCAGCTGATCTGTATTGCACGAACATATGCTTAAATATTTTCCTTCGCATTTCTTCTATATCATTAATATCTCTCAACCTTCACCCTCCATATTGATTATCCATGTTCTTCAAGTAACTCTAACCACATAATCCAGAATTAGCTATCCCGCCTTGCCTGATCTTTTGAAATTCACGGTAACAGGGGAATCTATCACGCTTTTAGAAACAACGGCCATCGGGCAACTATTATCGGTTCCCGTGAGAATATTAAAATACCTCGACGCTATGGCATCTTTATGTCTATATTCATTCATCATCCCATAGCCATTTGGGTAAGCCTTCCATTTAACCAAATCTAACTGCATTATCTGGATCATGCTCCTAATCAACTTACGGTTACCTAAAGTTGTCATAGGAAGGGACACTGGCAGAACGTGCCCACATTACCAAACTCACTGCCCTAATAAATCCTCCCGTCTCGTGGAAATATTCCATCTTTTATCTCTGAATACTTTTTCACACCTAATACAGCAATAACGCCCTATTCCATCGTGGACTCCGTAACTGCTGCCTAACCAACAACCAGCTTAACAACATCAATATGCTAATCTTTTCACCACCCTTCGGGCTACGAACTGTCGCCAGTCTTCGTTTATCTAAGATGCAGAGGAATTCAGGTCTTAATAGCAAGATGCTTGAGCATAATTTCCTCATTACTCAATAAGTCTTGAGGAGTTGATTTATAGACTAATTCCCCTTTGCTTATTATACAAACGTAATCACTAACTTCTACGGCAAGGGACAAGTTCTGCTCGGCCAACAGTATTGATAGCCCCTCTTTCTTCAACTCAGAAATGATTTCACCCACCCTCATTACAAACAGTGGGGAGAGACCTTCCGATGGTTCATCCATCAGCAGAAATTCCGGATTAGTAAGCAAGGCTCTGGCGATGCATAACATCTGCTGCTCTCCACCACTTAGTAGGGTACCTCTGACATTCGCACGCTCTTCTAGAATTGGGAAGGACGAATAAACCCTTTCCAATGACCAACTATGACTGCTCATCATCGGTTTCTGCCCTACGGTGAGGTTTTCCTTGACACTTAGAGATGGGAAGATCCGCCTTCCCTGTGGTACCAAACCTAGGCCCATTTGAGCAATCTTATATGATGGGAGCCTCGATATTTCTTTTTCCTTAAACCAGATTTCACCATAACGAACCGGGGTGAAGCCAATTATCGATCGCATAAGAGTTGTCTTTCCCATTCCATTGCGACCCAAGATAGCTGTTACTGAACCAGGATTGATCTCCAGAGAGATACCATGTAGGATATGGCTTTCTCCATAGAAAGTATGCACATCGACTATTCTAAGCATTTTTGCCACGCATTCCT
>DAOUMG010000110.1:0-27552 GCA_034411935.1 Dehalococcoidaceae bacterium | reverse complement strand
CTGGCTGCCATCAACATTAAGTATTATCTTGGCATAAAAGGTATCGTTCTTAAGGTCATTGACGATGATAGAATCTACGGAAGCTCCCAGGCTGCTGATTATATTAACCAGCAGGTCGTGTGTCAGCGGCCTGGGCATCGGTTCGCCACGCAATTTTATGGCGATAGCATCCGCCTCGGCCGGACCTATCCATATCGGCAGGTAACGTTCTGACAGCTTCTCTTTAAGAATCACAACGCGTCGATAGTTCACCAGGCTAACCCTAATACTATCGATGGTCATCTCTATCATAAAAAGCCTCCTGAATTCATAAGCGGCCTAAGTAGATTGTACTACCCATAAACTTCAACTGTCAATAAAACCAATGCCTTTAAAAACTAAGATATCATTAAGATTTAAGTTTCATACCGAACGTTAAAATAGTTTTTGGAAAAACTATTATGGTATAATACTGCCCACCGAAGAGACTGACAGCTAAGGAGATGGCGTGATGCAGCAAAGCGATAAGGCTATCGTCTGGTTTGACGAAATTTCAAAAGATAATATCTCAATAGCCGGCGGTAAGGGAGCCAATCTCGGTGAAATGACCGCAGCCGGTATACCCGTCCCGCCGGGTTTCATTGTAACCGCCAACGCCTATTTTGATTTTCTTGAAAAAGCCAATTTAAGTGATAGCATCGCCCAGCTCCTTGAGCAACTTGATTCAAACGATAATAAAGAGCTCAACCGTATAGCCTTTGAAGTGAAAAAACTCATTCTTGACTCCACCGTTCCTGAAAAGTTAGCTAAACAAATCAAACATGCCTACAATAAACTTGGTAGAGGCCTGGTAGCAGTACGCTCTTCGGCAACCGCCGAGGACTTGCCCGAAGCATCTTTTGCCGGCCAGCAGAGCACCTTCCTTAATATCGAAGGGGGAGACGAGGTGGTTAATGCAGTACTTAAATGCTGGGCTTCACTTTTCGAGCCGAGAGCCATTTACTATCGTGAGCAGCAGGGTTTTGACCACTTCAAATTAGGTATCGCCGTTCCTGTGCAGCGCATGGTCCAATCTAAAAGTTCGGGTGTTATTTTCACCATTGAACCGATTACCAGCGACCCGGATAAGATTATATTAGAAGCTATTTACGGCCTTGGCGAGGGACTGGTATCCGGTGAAATAAAACCCGACCTGTATTTCGTTGATAAGGCTTCGCTTTCCATTATTTCAAAAAGGATAAGCCATCAGGAAAAGCAACTTGTTATAAACAAAGATAAAGACAGGGAGGGAGAAAATTTCTGGCAAACGGTTAAGCCTTCTAAGCAGGAACATCAGAAAATAAGCGATGAAGATATCATAAAACTTGCCTGCATAGCCCGTAATATAGCGAAACACTATAATAGCCCTCAGGATATAGAGTGGGCCAAAGAAGACGGAGATATTTTCATAGTCCAGACCCGCCCGGTGACCACCGTCAAAGAGAACACCGAGGTTGAACCGGAAATCAATGCACCGATACTTTTAGCCGGCGATGCCGCCAGTCCGGGGCTGGCTTCGGGTTCGGTTAAAACAATTCTTGATGCCTCTAATATAGACCTCGTTCAGGATGGCAATATACTGGTAGCCGAAATGACCACGCCAGATTTCGTACCGGCTATGAAACGGGCGGTGGCTATTGTTACCGACCGCGGCGGCCGTACATCCCACGCCGCCATCGTTAGCCGCGAACTGGGCATCCCCTGCGTCGTCGGCACCGGCGAAGCGACTAAAATCCTCAAGCAAGGTCAGATTATTACCGTTGATGGCGCTCATGGCAAGGTCTATAACGGCAAGGTTACCAGGACTATCAAAACGTCCTCGGTAGCCTCTCTTGTCAGAGAAGCTATCAGCACCAGGACAAAGATTTATGTAAACCTCGCCCAGCCCGAGTTGGCTGATATGGTCGCCAGTAGAAATGTAGATGGCGTTGGTTTACTACGCGCCGAATTTATAATAGGACAGATAGGAAAACACCCCGAGTATATGATAAAACAGGGACTCCAGGAAGAATTTATTGAAAAGCTCTACTGCGGCATAGAATCATTCGCCAGGGCATTCAATCCCCGTCCCGTAGTCTACAGGACAACCGACTTTAAAACCAACGAGTACCGCGACCTTGAAGGTGGCAGTGAATTCGAGGAGGAAGAAGAGAATCCTATGATTGGCTACCGCGGTGCTTCCAGGTATATCACTGATATCAATGTCTTCAAGATGGAGCTTGAGGCTATTAAAAGGGTCAGGCAAAAGTATAAAAACCTCTACGTAATGATCCCTTTCGTGCGCACCATAAACGAGATTAAAAGCACTATAGCACTTATGGAATCCGAAGGGCTGAAACGTTCCGATAACTTTAAGATATGGATGATGGTAGAAGTACCTTCAAATGTATTTCTTATAAAAGAGTTTATTGAAGCCGGCATAGACGGTATTTCCATCGGCTCCAATGACCTTACCCAGCTTATCCTCGGCGTCGACCGCGATAGCGAAAAGTTGCGCGATACCTTTGACGAAAGAAACGAAGCCGTATTAATAGCTCTTGAAAAAGTAATCACTACCGCCTGTAAAATGGGTATTACTTCATCCATCTGCGGTCAGGCACCCTCTTTCTACCCCGATTTGACCGAGAAGCTGGTCTCATGGGGCATCACATCGGTTTCTGTAAGCCCTGATATGATAGGCACCACCAGGGAGATAGTGGCCAAGGCAGAGGCAAAATTAAAAGCTAAATGACTGGCAAGCTAAACATTCGCCAGAGTATAGAAGAGCGGGAAGAAAGCCTTTCCCCGTATGCAACTAAAAGCAAATTCTCGCGCGGCCGTTTGAAAGAGGAAGAGCCCTGCTCCATCCGCACCGCTTTCCAGAGAGATAGGGACCGTATCATCCATTCAAAAGCTTTCCGCAGGCTCAAGCATAAGACTCAGGTATTTATCGCTCCGCTGGGCGACCATTTTGTAACCAGGCTTACCCATACCCTTGAAGTATCGCAGCTTGCCCGCACCATAGCCCGCGCTCTTAACCTTAACGAAGACTTAGCCGAAGCCATCAGCCTGGGGCACGATTTGGGGCATACTCCTTTCGGCCATATAGGCGAAGAGGCTCTTAACGAACTCTATCATGCCGGTTTCAGGCATAACGAACAGAGTCTGAGAGTAGTCGACCTGCTGGAGAAAAACGGCCGTGGGTTAAACTTGACCTGGGAGGTAAGAGACGGCATTTTGAATCATTCCAAAGAGAGGGCAGATATCATCGTAAAAAGGGAGCAGGTAGCAGCTACTCTAGAGGGCAAGCTATGTCGTATAGCCGACGCAATCGCCTATATCAACCACGATATCGGCGACGCTATCAGAGCCGGCATTATCACAGATGAAGACCTGCCTTCTCAAGCCTCAAAAGTACTGGGTGATAACCATTCTCAGCGTATTAATACTATGGTCCGCGATATAATAAAAAACTCATGGTCGGTTACTTCTTTCAGAGAAGATTACGAGCCTTTTATATCTATGAGTCCCAGAGTATTAAAGGCAACTAATAGCCTGCGGGAATTCCTGTTTAAAAAGGTATATACTGATAGTAGCCGCCAAGCCGAGCAAGCCAGAGAGGTAATATACCAATTATATAAATACTTCATTATCCATGAAAACCAGCTACCGGCTGAACTCCTTATAGTAAGTCAGGAAACCGAACGCCGAGTGGTTGATTATATCGCCGGCATGACCGATAGATACGCTATAAGGCTTGCCCAAGAGCTGAACCTCATACCTGTTGAATGGAGCATTATCAGCCCGTGAGCGTTATCGACGAAGTAAAGCAGAAGACGGATATCACCGAGATTATAGGTCAGTATACCAAATTGACCAAATCGGGACGCACCCTTAAAGCGTTATGCCCTTTTCATAGCGAGAAGCACCCGTCCTTTTTCGTCTATCCGGAACAACAGAGCTGGCATTGCTTCGGTGCCTGTAATACCGGTGGCGATGCCTTTTCATTCCTTATGAAAAAGGAAAACCTTGACTTCGGCGGAGCTCTCAAGCTACTGGCAGAAAGGGCAGGCGTCGCCATTCCCTTAAGAGATGTACCAAAGGTTGATAAAGATAAAAAAGAAAAGCTCTACCAGATTAATAATGCCACCGCCCAATATTTCAATAGCCTTTTACTCAATTCACCTTCTGCGGAAAGTGCTAGAAAATATATAAGCAAAAGGGGAATAAATAAGCAATCGGTAGCCGATTTTCAGCTGGGTTATAGCCCTCCCGGCTGGCAGGACCTTAAAGATTTCTTGAGCGACAGGGGCTATAGCGATGAAGAAATGCTCTCAGCCGGTCTGATTATACAAAAGGACGACGGTAGAAGCCATGACCGCTTTCATAATATGCTTGTTTTCCCTATAAACGATATAAAGGGCAACGTAATTGGTTTCGGCGCCCGGGTACTGGATGATTCGCTGCCCAAGTATGTTAACTCCCCCCAGACAACACTATTTGATAAAAGCGCCATTCTCTACGGTTTAAACCTGGCGGCTACCGATATCAGGCGCGGCGAAAAAGCTATTATCGTAGAAGGTTATATGGATGCCATTACCGCCCACCAGAATGGCTTTAAGAACGTGGTCGCCTCAATGGGCACCTCGGTTACCGAGAAGCAGATAATATCCCTTAAGAAATTAACCAGAAACGCCGTCTTTGCTCTGGACGCCGACGCCGCCGGCGAAGAAGCCACCCTGCGCAGTGTCCATTATGAAAATATCCTCGGCGCCGAGGTTAAAGTAGCTCTCATTCCGGAGGGCAAAGACCCTGACGATATCATAAAAGAAGAGCCGGCCAAATGGAGTAAACTAATTGATTCCGCTATGCCTATAATGGACTTTGTTTTTAAACAATCTGCTAAAAACCTGGACCTGTCCACTGCAGATGGTAAAACAAACCTGGTTGATAGACTACTACCTCTAATTATCCAGATAATAGATATCATACGCCAGGCGCATTACCTGCAAAAACTGGCGCAACTGGTCGGCGTCAGCCAGCATAAGCTGGAAGCGGCAATGGGTAAATACAGGTCAGATAAAAGTTTCGCTTTAAAAAGCGTACCATCTAAAACACCACTGGCCACAATAAAACCGTCTCTCACCAATCCCCGTGAGGATTACTGCCTGTCGCTGCTCCTTCAGTATCCTGAGCTAAAATCAAGCCCCGTAGTAATTTTGCCCGAATATTTTGAGAACATAGAAAATCGCGAGATTTTTAACGCACTTCAAGTAACTAATAATGCAACACGGTTAGAAGATGCCCTTGATAGCTCTATCTGGGAACACCTGGAGCATTTGCTTTCTATAAAACTGCCCGAAAACCAGATAGAACGTAAGCTGGCTGATTGCGCTCTTCGTTTGAAAGAAACGCACCTAAGAAATCTTGAGGGGAAAAAGGCGGCTGTTTTATCATCTGAAGCGGCATCAAAAGGAAGCAAAGCCGAGCTCGACAAGCTTGAAGAGCAGGGCATCAATAACATTGTCCAGTTAAGGGATGTCTTTATTCAGAAGGACAGGCAGCATCGCGGTTAGAGGAGTTTTAAATGAGTTTTGATGATGAAACCAGGGAACAACAAGCCAGACCATTGGACACCGGTGACGAAAACTTTTCGCCATCTTTGAAACCTAATGATGAAGATCTAGCCTCCGATAGTAAAGATGATGATGAAGAAGACTCGGTTCAGGATCTGGATATCCCACTTGAGCAACTGGAGGAGCAGGGAGTAGTAGACGATCCGGTGCGTATGTACCTCCACGAAATCGGCAGGGTTCTGCTACTAACCGCCGAAGATGAAAAAGTGCTGGCTAAAAAAATGGAGGAGGGTAAACGTATCCGCGAGGTGAGAGGGCAGTGCCTTGAAAAAGAGGGGCGTTATCCCACGGCGACCGAGGTAATTCTATGCATGATAAGAGAAATAAGCCATACCACAGACGTTATCCATTTACTACAGAATCAGCTCGGTATAAACCGTACCTCCAGTTTTAAAAAGTCTCTTTTTGATCCCAAACTGCGCAATGCCGTAGATAGCGAGATAGACCAGCAATTAATACGAGATATTTCACTAAAGTTAAATATCTCCACTCTGGAAACAGAACAGGCTCTAATTGACGTTTCACTAAATAGCAGCCTGCTACCCAGGGAAGTAATCGAGATTATACCCGATGATGCTTCTCTTTCCGATATCGGTAAACTGGTTGCCGAGCCATCCTTTATAGATAAGGTAAAAGCCTATGAAATCCAGCTTAAAGATTACTTGAACGGTATTAAGAACGAAGCCGAAAAGTCTGAAAGGCATCTCATACAGGCTAACCTTAGACTGGTGGTCAGCGTTGCTAAAAAGCATATCGGTCGCGGCATGCCACTTCTAGACCTCATACAAGAAGGCAATATAGGGCTAATCAGGGCGGTAGAAAAGTTCGATTTCCACCGCGGCTATAAATTCAGCACCTACGCTACCTGGTGGATTCGTCAGGCTATCACCCGTGCTATCGCCGACCAGGCGCGCACTATCCGTATACCTGTTCACATGGTTGAGACCATTAACAAGCTGCTAAGCGTCAGCCGCCAGCTTTCCCAGAAGTATGGCCGCGAGCCAAGTCCCAGAGAAGTGGCCGACGAGATGGAACTGCCACCTGACAAAGTAAGAGAAATCGCCAAGATTTCACAGCTGCCGATATCGCTGGAATCACCTATCGGCGAAGAGGAAGACAGTCACCTGGGAGATTTTATAGAAGACCAGAATGCTCTGCCTCCCCCCGATGCCGCTTCAAGACAATTACTTAAAGAACAAATAGACGGCGTACTTTCCAGTCTTACACCCAGGGAAAGAAGGGTGCTACAGCTTAGATTCGGTTTAGAAGACGGCCGCAGCCGCACGTTGGAAGAAGTTGGAAAAGAGTTTAACGTTACCCGCGAGCGTATCCGCCAGATTGAAGCCAAAGCTTTAAGGAAGCTGCGCCACCCCAGCCGCAGCCGAAAACTTAAAGATTATCTGGAATAGAGATTGGGGGGCGATATTAGTTGATTCCAATAAACCTTAAGATGCACAACTTTATGTGCTACCGAGGCGACGTACCTCCGCTCAGTTTCTTTGGAATCCATACCGCCTGTATCTGCGGCGATAACGGCAGCGGCAAGAGTGCTTTGATAGACGCCTTCACCTGGGCACTCTGGGGCAAGACCCGCGCCAAGAGCGATGACGACCTTATTAGCAGTGGTGAAAACGAGACCGAAATAGTATTCGACTTTTCCGTAGCTAAACAGGAGTACCGCATCATCCGTAAGCGCGCTCGCCCTAAGAATATCAGCTCGCAGGGACAGAGCAGTTTGGATCTCCAGGTTAAAAGTAACGGCGGTTATAAATCTATAACCGGGGATACCATCCAGCAGACAGAGCAGAAGGTGATTAACGTCCTTCATATGGATTACGATACCTTTATAAACAGTGCCTTCCTGAGGCAAGGCCACGCTGCTGAATTCACCCAGCAAAGACCCAGCAAACGCAAGGAAGTGCTGTCTAGCATCCTGGGGCTTTCCATCTACGACGGGCTTGAGGAAAAAGCCAAGCAGTATGTCAAGAAGTATGAAATTGAGCAGTCTCGCCTATCAGGCATCACCGGAGATATAAGGACCGAGCTTGATAAAAGGCACACCATTACCGAAGAACTGGAAATGGTGCAACTTGAATTATCAACCCTGGAGCATAAGTCTGAGAAACAGAATATATCGCTTGTAAGTATTAGAGGTAAGAAGGACTTGCTTAGCAATAAGAGACTTCAGCTTAAACAGACCGAAGATTATATTATTTCCTGCCAGAAGGATATAGAAAGGTGGCAGTCCCAACTAGAGCAGAGCCAGGCTAAAATCAGAGAATACCAGGCGCTTATCAAACAGCGCGAAGACATTATGACAGGATTTGATAAATATACCTCCGCCAAAAAACAAAGCGACCTGTTTAATGAAATATTAAAAAGCCTCGCCACCCTGAACCAGTGCCGCCACCAGTTGGAGATTTCTATTAATAATGCCCGCCAGCAGCTACAGAAAGAACAGGCAGTTTTAGAAAACCGAGCCACTACCCTCGCCTCAGCCTCTGATAAACTGGATGCACTTAAGGACGAGCTTAAGGAGCTTGGTAACAAAGGAAATGAAATCTTTATCATTGAGACCGGAGTAAATGGCAAGCACAAGAATATCCAGGAGATGCGTAGTCGTTTGGCCGGTATTACTTCCCGCAGGGAAATCTTGAAAGAAGAAGCAAAAACTGCCGAGGAAAAGCTTTCATTCCTGGCAGTCAACCAGGATCGTCACTGCCCATTATGCGAAAAACCTCTGAATGAAGAGGAATTGAAAAACGTTCGTACAAAGCTAGAAAATGAAATATCATTAAAATCCGCACAACTCAACTCTATCGATATAAGTTTCTCTGAGCTTGAGACTTCCATAAAATGCGAAGAAGTTACACTCTCCGAACTGGAAAAACAACTTACCGAGCAAGGTAATGCTTTAAAAAGCAAGGGTAGCATTTTAAAGCATAAAATCAGCGAAGCCGAAGAAAGTTCCTTTAAGCTCAAGCAGCTAAGGGAACAACTCGGTCTGATAGAAGAACACCTTGCCTCAAAGGATTATGCCCCTGCCGAACAGGCTGAATTTGCTAAAATAATCGCCGATATTAAAGCGCTTGGTTACGATGCTGAAAAACATGAAAAACTAAACCTTGATATCAGGCAGCTTGAAGTCTACGACGCCCGGATGAAGAAGCTCGAAGAAGCCGAAGAAATGCTTGAATCCGAACAGGCTAATATTAAGAATTACACTGAAGCTATCAACGATATCACCAAAAGACAGGCAGAATATCAAAAACAGCAAGAAATGCTTGTTCGCCAGCTTGAAGAATTACCTGATATTGAAAAGAAACTATCCGCAGCCCTATCGGCACGAAACGAAACCGATTCTCTTTTAAAACAGGTTCAACAGAAGAAAGGCAGTCTGACGGAGAGACTAAAGCGCCTGGAAGAGTTAAGCACCAGACTTGAGGAAAATGAAAAGCTATTAAAGCAGACTGCCGAGCAGGAAGCCATCTACAAAGAGCTCGCCAAAGCCTTCGGCAAGCGTGGCATTCAGGCGATGATAATCGAGCTAGCTAAACCGGAAATAGAGGTAGAAGCCAACAGGCTACTCTGTAGAATGACCGACGGCAGGTTCAATGTAAAGATGGAAACCCAGCGCCAGACAAAGAAGGGCGATACGGTGGAGACCCTTGATATAAAAATATCCGACGAGCTGGGAACGCGTGATTATGAAATGTACAGCGGCGGCGAGGCTTTCAGGATAGATTTTGCCATCAGGGTAGCCCTTTCAAAACTGCTTGCCAGGCGCGCCGGAGCGCCATTGCCCACGCTTATCATAGACGAGGGCTTCGGTACGCAGGATAAAATGGGCATAGAAAGACTCAAAGAGGCGATAACTTCAATTCAGGACGATTTTGAAAAGATATTCGTCATTACCCATATGGACGAACTTAAGGACGCTTTCCCTACCCAGATACAGGTTACCAAGACAGCCCAAGGCTCTACGATTTCCCTTAATTAGAGCTCTAAATCGCCAGCGATACCTTTCATAGCGTCAAGCGAAAGCTCTATGAACTCGTCCAGTTCCAGCCCTATCTCGGAGCACTTTTCAATCTGTTCCCTGTTGGCGCCGGCGGCAAAGCTTTTTTCTTTAAAGCGTTTGCACACCGATTTTATGTTAACGAACTCAAGTTTTTTCTCAGGGCGCACCAGCGCCGCCGCCGTTACCAGCCCTGTTATCGGATCGGCGCAGAATAGAGCTTTATCCAGCAGTGTTTCCCGTTTAACTCCCATCATTTCGTTATGGCATAGTATAGCGTGAACCATATCTTCGCTAGCTCCCAACTCTCTGGCGATATCGGCGCCCAGCTTACCGTGGGTGCTCATATCTTCACCGCATAGCTCTACATCAATATCATGGACAAGCCCGGCTAGCCCCCACAACTCCTCATCCTCCCCTAAGCGCTTCGCCAAAGCCCTCATCACCGCCTCTGTAGCCAACATATGCTTCACCAGGTTGTTATTGGCTACATTCTCTTTTACTGATTCCAGAGCCTTTTGCCTGTCCATAATCTACTCTTGCCCAATAACAGTCTATGACAGCGCCTTCTTCAAGTACCTCCCGGTAGCTGAAGTGCGGTGTTTCGCTATATCTTCAGGCGTACCGGTAGCTACCACCCTGCCTCCCTTATAACCTGCCCCTGGTCCCAGGTCTATCACCCAGTCGGCATTTTTGATGACATCCATATGGTGCTCTATAACCACCACCGTATTTCCGCCATCTACCAGCCTCTGCAATACTTTAAGTAGTGCGGCTACGTCTTCAAAGGAAAGACCGGTGGTAGGTTCGTCAAGTATGTAAAGAGTACGCCCCGTGGAACGTTTCGAAAGCTCGCTGGCCAGTTTTATTCGCTGTGCTTCGCCACCGGATAGAGTTGTCGCCGGCTGTCCCAGCCGAATATAGCCCAGGCCGACATCGGCAAGTGTCTTGAGTTTATTACTCACCTTTGGGAAGTTCTCAAAGGTCTTGAGCGCCCGTTCTACGGTCATATCCAGCACCTCGGCGATGCTCTTACCCTTGAACTTTATTTCCAGCGCCTCTCGGTTATAGCGCTTGCCGTGGCAGACCTCGCAGGGCACCGTTACATCGGGAAGGAACTGCATCTCTATCTGGTTATATCCTTCGCCCCGGCAGGCTTCACACCTGCCGCCCTTGACATTAAATGAAAACCTGCCGGGATTATAGCCTTTCATGCGGGCTTCCGGCACTGTTGCGAACAGCTCTCGCATCGGCGTGAAAGTTCCGGTATATGTCGCCGGATTTGAGCGCGGTGTCCGCCCTATTGGCGATTGGTCTATATTGATAACCTTATCTATATTTTCCAGACCGCTTATCTCATCGCATTCTCCCGGCTTATCTCTTGATGTATAAAATACCTGAGCCAGCCTCCTGTATAAAATCTCGGAAATCAGTGTGCTTTTTCCGGAGCCGGATACTCCGGTGATACAGACGAATTTACCCAGCGGGATACTAACGTCTATATCTCTTAGGTTATTTTGCCGGGCGCCTTCTATGGCTATACTCTTACCGTTCCCGCCTCTTCTCTCCGACGGCAGAGGTATCTTTTTGGTACCGCTCAGGTACTGCCCTGTCGAAGAATCCTTGCATTCCAGAATACTTTTCAGCTCACCGCTTATTATAACGTGTCCTCCGTGTTCGCCGGCGCCGGGTCCCATATCTATTATATGGTCTGCCGAGCGCATCATCGCCTCGTCATGCTCTACTACCAGAATGGTATTACCCAGGTCTTTAAGTCTTTTTAATGTATCTATCAGACGGGCGTCATCGGCAGGGTGAAGCCCCACCGTAGGCTCGTCGCAGATGTAGAGCACCCCCATAAGCCCCGAACCTATCTGTGTCGCCAGCCTTATCCGCTGCGCCTCTCCACCCGAAAGCGTTGCCGAGGTGCGGTCTATCGTAAGATAGTCAAGACCTACATCATGGAGAAATCCCAGCCTGGCTTTTATTTCTTTCAGTATCTGTCGGGCTATAAGCTGCTCCCGTTTCGAAAGAACCGTATCTTCCCCGCTTAAGCTTTTGAGCCACTTAAGCTCATCTGTAACAGACATTGTACATATATCGTTAATGTTCCTGCCGTCTATGGTTACCGCCAGCGTCTCCGGCTTCAGGCGCCTGCCGCCACAATCCTGACAGGGGCTGGTTACCATATATCTCTCAATTTGTGCTCGCGAAGCTTCAGAGCCTGTTTCCTTATAAAGCCTCCCCATCCGCGGGATGACACCTTCGAAGCCGGAAGGGTATTCATAATCACGCTCGATACCGAACCTATCCCTATAAGTTCGCCTTAATGTGCCTCCCTGGCCGTCCTCACCATAAAGAATCATATCGTACTGCTCTTTGGTCAGTTCTTTAACCGGCGTATTTAGCGAAAAATTATGCCGCCTTGCCAAATCCTCCAGCTGGTAAAGATACCATGTCTGCCATTGATAGGGATGGATAGCACCTTCCGAGAGAGAAAGATTTTTATTAGGCAGCAAAAGGTCTGCATCTAGCTCCATCCTGTAACCCAGTCCCGTACAGGAAGGGCAGGCGCCATACGGGCTGTTAAAACTGAAGGTTCGCGGGGCGATTTCTCCCAGGCTAACGCCACAGTAGACACAGGCGAAGTGCTCCGAAAACAAAAGCTCTTCCCCGTCTATTATAGAAACTATCACCACACCGGCGCCCAGTTTCAGCGCCGTTTCCACAGAATCGGAAAGCCTTCCCTGCTCGCCCTCCTGCCCTGCAATAAGTCTATCCACTATCACTTCAATAGAATGTTTCTTATATTTATCAAGCTTTGTTTTTTCTGATAGCTCATGGATTTCACCGTCCACCCTTACCCTGGAGTAGCCCGCCTTTTGTAAATCTGCAAATATATTCTGGTATTCACCTTTGCGCCCTGTAACCAGCGGTGCCATAATCATTATCTTACTGCCTTCGGGAAGATTTCTTACAGCATCTACTATCTGCTCTACAGTCTGCATGGTTATTTCCCGCCCGCACTTAGGGCAATGCGGATGCCCTACCCTGGCGAATAGCAACCTCAGGTAATCGTATATCTCGGTTACAGTTCCCACAGTAGAGCGTGGATTTCTGCTGGCGCCTTTCTGGTCTATTGATATAGAGGGGCTCAGGCCTTCTATATAATCTACATCCGGCTTTTCCATCCTTCCCAGAAACTGGCGGGCGTAAGCGGAAAGTGATTCCATATAGCGCCGCTGCCCCTCGGCATAAATGGTATCAAAAGCCAGCGAGCTCTTTCCCGAACCGGATACGCCGGTAATGACCACCAGTTTGTCTCTGGGAATGATGACGTCTATATTCTTGAGATTATGCTCGCGCGCCCCTTTTATTACTATGTTATTCTGTGCCATTCTCCCCCCCCAGACATATCTATTTTATCATTGCCATATCTCGTTCAACAAGCATCAACACCCATTCCAATCGGCTAGAAAATGCTTGTCACCATAGGCTATAATTGAGCCGAAATGATTAGTATTAATAAAGTAATAAAGCTGAAAGAACTTGCGATTGCCCGTATCACGGAACAGGAATCAAATCTCTACGAACTCAGTCTCAGGATACACTCTAACCCCGAGCTAGGCTTCAATGAACGCAAGGCAGCCGGCTGGCTCACCGAATATCTTTTTAAAAACGGTTTTTCTGTTGATAAAGGTGCCTGTGGTATGCCCACCGCTTTCATAGCTTCTTATGGTTCAGGCAGCCCCATGGTAGCCTTCCTGGCAGAATACGACGCCCTTCCCGAAATAGGCCACGCCTGCGGTCACAACCTGATAGCCATTGCCGCCATCGGCGCCGCTGCTGCAGTAAAACAAGTAATAGACCACTGCGGTGGTACTGTTTTTGTTATCGGCACGCCGGCGGAAGAGCTTATCGGCGGTAAGGTTAAAATGGCTGAAGAAGGCACATTTAATCGCTTTGACGCTGCTATGATGGTTCACCCCGGCACTTACGATACGGCAACTATTACGGCACTGGCCGCCGTTGCCCTTGAGGTAGAGTTCATCGGAAGGGAAGCCCATGCCTCCGCCCACCCCGAAGAAGGCATAAACGCCCTGGACGCCATGATACTTGCTTTCAGTGCTATAAATAAGCTAAAGGAAAAGATAGGTAAAAACGAACGCATCCACGGCATAATTACAGATGGTGGCAGGGCGGCCAATATAATCCCCGCCCGCAGCGCCGCCAACTTTTTAGTGCGTGCCGAAAATGAAGACGCCCTTGATAGACTAAAGAGGAAAGCCCTTAACTGCTTCACCAGGGCTTCAAAACAGGTCGGCGCCCGCCTTAACTATAAGTGGGGAGACAGCGCCTACGCACCGATGCGTAATAACACCGCGCTGGCGTCTCTTTTCATAGATAATATGAAGCAGCTTGGCTACCAGATGCCGCTTTCCGATGAAAGAGAAAAATTCGGCAGTACCGATATGGGCAATGTCAGCCAGGTTATCCCCGTTATCCACCCGATGATATCCATTACGGATGAAACGGTAACCGTCCATTCATTCGAGTTCGCTTCTGCCGCCGCTTCGGAGCGGGGATTTAAGGCAACTATCCGCGCCGCAAAAGCACTGGCAATGACGGCTATAGACCTGTTCGCCATTCCCGAAAATATAACTAGAAGCAAGCAGGAATTCCTGAACTCTTTTTAGCGGCTTTATATGGAAATATATCTCGGCATAGATTTAGGCTCGGTAACTACCAAACTGGCTGCCCTTGATAGAAGAGGCAAGTTGATTGACTTCGTCTATCTGCCGACTTATGGTGACCCCAGAGGTTCACTAAAAAAGGGGTTAAGATTACTTGGTAATAAACTACCTGGGAATATCCTTGTTAAAAGGGTTGCTACTACGGGTAGCGCCCGCAGACTTGCCGCCGAAGTAGCCGGCGCCGACCTGATTAAAAATGAAATCACCGCCCAGTCCGTAGCCGCCATCAATTTTCTACCGCAGGTAAATACTGTTATAGAAATCGGTGGACAGGACAGCAAAATAATCATCATAAGAGATGAACTGGTAACCGATTTCTCTATGAATACGATATGCGCCGCCGGTACCGGTAGCTTCCTCGACCACCAGGCACGAAGGTTAAACCTTACTATTGAAGAATTTAGCTTAATAGCAACCAGTAGCACCAAACCTATAGCCGTCCCCGGTCGCTGTACCGTCTTTGCCGAATCGGATATAATTAGCCGCCAGCAATCGGGCGATAGCACCGAAGATATCGTCTATGGTTTATGTAAAGCTCTTGTTCGCAATTACCTTAACGATGTCGGCCTGGGCAAGAGCATAAAACATCCCACCCTTTTTCACGGCGGCGTGGCCTTTAATAAGGGGATGGTTAAAGCGTTTGAGGAAATATTTGACCACAAGATTATCATACCACCGCATCCCGAAATCACCGGCGCTATCGGCAGCGCCCTGATTGTCATAGATGAACTTGATAATATTTCAAATCACACCGAAAGTCTTTTCAAAGGATTTGATATTGCCTGATATAACCAGATTAGGCTATTATTAATCATATAAACCAGCATTACTTTCCAGCTTTTCCAAGGAGAACCAGAGTTGACCGATAAAGTTATAGAAACACGAAGAATTAGAGTCGCCGTTGATGCTTCAGGCGGAGAATATGCTCCCAGAGAAGTAGTAAAGGGAGCTATAAAAGCAGCCAGCGAATACAATATAGATATAATACTGGTCGGCAAGAAATCGGTGCTTCATCTATTGGGCGGTAAGCAATTTTCCAAGCTGGGCATTACCGTCGCTCCAGCCAGCCAGGTAATAGGTTTCCACGAGCACCCCGTTGAAGCCGTCCGCAGCAAAACAAAATCATCAATAGTTATCGGCACCAGTTTAGTTAAGGAAGGCAAGGCAGAAGCTTTTGTTTCGGCAGGTAATACCGGTGCCGTCCTCTTCGCCTCACTAACGATTCTGGGCAATATAGAGGGCATTGACCGCCCCGGCATATGCAGCGTCATAAAGCTACACCCTGCTATACCTTCGCTACTTATTGATGCCGGCGCTAATGCCGATTGCCGCCCCGTTCATATACTAAAATTCGCCCAGCTGGGCGACGTTTATGCCCGTAAGATTCTTTTAATCAAGTCGCCTCGCATCGGCCTCCTGAGCAACGGGGAGGAAGAGACCAAAGGTAACCGCCTTACCCGCGATAGCTACCAGTTACTTAAGGAGTCTAAGCTTAATTTTATCGGTAATATCGAAGGGCATGATATAGCCAGCCGTACCGCCGACGTGGTGGTTACCGACGGCTTTACAGGCAACATCATACTTAAGACATTTGAGGGTTTAGGTGATTCTCTTAAGAAGATACGCAAGCTGGGCAGTACCTTAAAGAGCGATAGGCATCTGCGAGGACTTAACCTGCTGGCCGATTCCGGCCTTGGATTTCTTACCAGAGGTATGGACTACCGTGAGTACGGGGGCGCCTGCTTGCTCGGGGTTAACGGAAATATTATAATCGCCCATGGTCGCAGCCAGGCAATAGCCATAAAAAATGCCATCGGCCTGGCTAAGCGAACCGCCGAACAGAATATCTGCCAGCAGATAAAAGAGTCTATGAATGAATAACAGATATGACATTATAATAATCGGCGGCGGTCCGGCAGGGCTTACCGCCGGTATCTATACCGCCAGGACCAAGCTTAAAAGCCTGCTTATTGAAAAGGGCGTCCCCGGAGGCAAGATGGCGGAGGCCGTCTGGTTGGAGAACTACCCCGGCTTCCCGGAAGGCATCAGCGGCTACGAGCTTTCCCAGCTCATGCACCAGCAGGCGACTAAATATGGTCTTGAGACTCTTATGTCCACCGTAACCGATATAGATATCGGAGATAGGAACAAGGTAGTAAAAACAACCGATGGCCAGTTCTCCGCCCGCGCCGTTATCATTACCGGCGGCTCCGAAAGGAGAAGGCTTGATGTTCCCGGAGAGAAGGAATTCACCGGCAAGGGTGTCTCCTACTGCGCCACCTGCGACGGTCCTTTTTTCCAGGATAAGGAAGTAGCCGTTATCGGAGGCGGCAACGCCGCTGTATCCGAGGCGGTTCACCTTACCAGGTTCGCTTCCAAAGTAACCGTAGTACACCGCCGCGACCAGTTAAGAGCTACCGATATCCTGCAGGAACGCGCTCTCGCCGAACCTAAGATAGAATTTTTATGGAATACCACCGTCTCTGCCATAACGGGCGATAAATTCGTTGAAGGCCTTAAGTTAAAAAACCTCAAAACCGGTAAGACCAGTGATTTAAAACTTAGCGGCGTTTTTATATCCATAGGCTTGATACCGAACACCGGGTACTTAAAAGGCATTGTCCCCCTTGATGATTACGGGCATATAATTACCAACCTTAGAATGGAAACCGAGATACCGGGTATATATGCTGCCGGCGATATCCGCCATAATTCTATCCGCCAGGTAATAGCTGCCACCGGCGACGGTGCCGTCGCCGCCGTATATGCTAAGAAATATTTAAGCGAATGACCTTTCGCTACTTCGCTTCCTTGGGTATAATATCATAGAGGTACTAATTTGAAGGTTGTTTTTTTAAAGGATTTTACTAATACCGCCAGAGCCGGTGATATCAAGGAAGTATCAGAAGGCTATGCCAGAAACTTCCTGATACCTCGTAAAATAGCTACCCCCGCCAGTGCCGGCATCACCAGTAATATAGAAAACCAGATAAAGACTAGCGCCGCCAGAGATACCAGGCTTGAAGCCGAGCTTTCTAAATCTGCTCAAAAAATAAATGGTAAGGTAATTACCATAGAAGCCAAAGCCGGCGCCAGAGACCGCCTTTACGGCAGAGTGACCAGCTCCGATATCGCCGTGGCTATCAAAGACGCCACCGGTTTTGATATTGATAAAAGAAAAATATCCCTTAAGGAATCGATACGTCAGCTAGGCAGCTACCAGGCAACTCTTAAACTGGGTAAGGATGTAACCGCCGAGATAAAGGTTATCGTTAAAGCGAAGGAGGCTTACTGATTTGGCCAACGGTAAATTGCCACCTTACGATATTGATGCCGAAGAAGCCGTCAACGGCTCGCTACTTATAGATGGTAAGGCTATCTATGACATTGCTATAGTTCTAAGCCCGGATGACTTCTATAGCGAGCAGAACCGCTTGATATACGAAGCCTGCCTTAACCTTTATCAACGAAGCGAAGCTATTAACCAGATAACTTTGGCCAGGGAACTGGAGCAAAAGAAAAGGCTTGAAAAATGCGGCGGTGCCGCCTACCTCAGCCACCTGGTATCCGTATTGCCTACCTCGCTGGACATCGACCACTATGCTCGCATCGTCTACCGGCTATCCATAATGCGCCAGCTAATTTCGGCTGCCGATAGAATTTCTCAAATCGGCTACGAGTCCGACCCGGATGTTATATCATCCCTTAATAAAGCCGAGGATATTCTCTTCAACCTGCGCCACGGTAAAAGCTCCCTGGATTTTATCCATATCAAGCAGGTCTTGGATAAATATTTCGAGGTACCGCCATCTCCAGGTGATGAAGGCTACCAGAGGGTACCTCACATACTTTCCGGCCTTTCCGGCCTGGATGGTTTCCTTGGTGGTTTCCAGCGCTCCGACCTTGTTATCGTAGCCGGCCGTCCCAGTATGGGTAAGACCAGCCTGGCGCTTAATATCGCCCGTAACGCCGCCGTAGAGCAGCGTGCCTGCATCGCCCTTTTTAGCCTGGAAATGTCAAGGGATTCCCTCGTCCAGAGGCTTTTATCCAGTGAAGCCAACGTCAATTCCCGCAAGATTATCCTGGGGCGTAATACCGAAGACGAGGAAAGAAGGATTATGGAAGCCACCGGTATCCTTTCAGAGGCGCCGATATATATAGACGACTCTCCTCAGCTAAATGTAGCCGAGATGAGAAGCAAGGCTAAAAGGCTTAACTACGAGCATGGCGTTGACCTGATTATCGTCGACTATCTCCAGTTGATGCAGGGTGATAGCAAAGGTCGTGAAAACCGAGTTCAGGAAATAAGCCGTATCTCTTCGGCGCTTAAAGCGCTAGCCCGTGAAATCAACGTACCTGTTATCGCCGTCTCGCAGCTCAGCCGCGCCCCCGAATGGCGTGCCTCTCATATCCCGCAATTATCTGACCTGCGCGAAAGCGGCAGTATCGAGCAGGATGCCGATATGGTTATCTTTATTTACCGCGATGAAGCTTACTATAAAACCGAAGAAGATTGGCTGGAGCAACATCCTGATAAGGAATACCCCAGAGAAATCGCCGATATCATCATCGCCAAGCATAGGAACGGACCTATCGGACAGATAAAAGCCCGCTTCCGCCATAGCATTACTAAATTCGAAAACCTGGAAAATGTTTCCGATACGGAGCTCAGTCTGTTATGAAAAATTTCAGCGGTTTTCCTCAGAGAAGCCAATTCACTCCGATACCGAACGCCTTTTTCAGCCAGCTTTTACCCCAGATTGACAGTCTAAGCGAGCTCAAGGTAAGCCTTTATATCATAGCCAGTCTATATAAAAAACGCGGTTATCCCAGGTTCGTCAGCTACGCCGAACTTGCTAGAGATAGTGCCTTTTTAGGAAGCCTTAAAGAAACCACCGAGCCGGCGGAAGAGTCTCTTAGAAATGCCCTTAGTAAAGTAGTTGAAAGAGGCGTTATTCTTAGTTTAAATATTGATATTAAAGGCGAACCCGAAGATATCTATTTCTTGAACAGCGAGGTGGATAGAAAAGCTATTGATAGCATCAGAAGCGGCCAGATCGAGTTACCCGGAATAGTCGTAAAGACCAGAAGTGCCGTTATGCCTGAGCAAATGCCCAATATATTTACCCTTTATGAAGATAATATCGGCCTGCTCACCCCACTTATATCTGAAGAATTAAAAGAAGCCGAAAAACTATATCCTACAGACTGGATAGAAGACGCTATTAAAGAAGCGGTTAGTTTAAATAAACGAAACTGGAGATACATATCCCGTATTTTAGAACGCTGGTCAACAGAAGGCAGGATTGATGGAGCACATCGGAGAGATTCTAAAAAAGAAGACCCGGACAAGTACATCAAAGGCAAATATGGACACATGGTCAAACGCTAAGAACGAGCAGGAATCCGATTCCGATTCATTTTGTCCTACCTGTAAAGGGGCCGGCTTTGTCCATCCGTCTCTTGCTTCCGGCGAGGTAGATTTTAGCAGAGTGGTCCCCTGCCGTTGTACAGTTAAGGAAAAGGACAAAGAAAGACAAGCCCGCCTTGAGAAATACAGTAACCTCGGTCTCCTGAAGCGGCTTACTTTCGATAACCTGATACCCCAGGGAAGAAGCGGCTACACCATCAACCAGGAACAGTTCTCAAAGGCTTACGATGCGGCTAAAGATTTCGCTAATAATCCCAGGGGCTGGCTGGTATTTATTGGCCCCAGTAGTTGTGGAAAAACCCACCTGGCGGCCGCCATTGCCAGCGAACGCATCGATAGGGGGCACCCGGCTCTCTTCAAAACGGTGCCCGACCTTCTTGATGACCTTCGTGCCACCTTCAGCCCGGATAGGGATATACCATATAGTCAATCTTTTGAGTCAGTTCGCAACGCACCGCTTCTTATTCTTGACGACCTGGGCACCCAGAGCAGTACCCCCTGGGCTAAGGAAAAGCTTGACCAGCTTTTAAACCACCGCTTCAGCCAGGAATTACCAACGGTAATCACAACCTATATACCATTAAGCGACCTTGATGACAGAATTAGAAGCCGTCTTTCAAGCCCCAAACTCTGCCAGACCTTCACCCTGGAAGAAAAGGAAGCCGATAAATTGGGGTATTCCTGGAATGAAGGCCTTGAGCTTCAGAAAAAGATGACCTTTGATAGCTTTGATTCCCGCCGCGTCAATCTGCCCAGAGAAAAACAAAACAATCTGGAACAGGCTTTTCGCCTGGCTTTAAACTACGCCAAGTCACCGGAAGGCTGGCTGGTATTTCAGGGAGTTACCGGCTCCGGTAAGACGCACCTGGCGTCGGCAATTGCCAACTACCGCTACCAGCAGGGACAGCCGGCTCTCTTTATAGTAGTTCCGGAGTTTCTGGACCACCTGCGTTCCGCTTTCAGCCCGGAGAGTAAGCTCTCCTACGACCAGCTATTTGAGGCTGTAAAAACCGCTCCTCTTTTAATTCTCGATGATTTCGGCGAGCAGGCGAGTACTCCCTGGGCACAGGAAAAGCTCTACCAGGTCATCAACTACCGCTATAACGCCCAGCTGCCTACGGTAGTTACCACCCGTCTCGCCCTGGAAGATATAGAAGAGCGCATCAGCTCCCGCTTCGTTGATCCCAAAATAAGCACTCCCTTCAATATTAATGTCCCCGATTATCGCGGTGATGTAAATTCAGATAAAAGTGAATCCGGAGCAAGCCGTAGCCGAAGACGGCACAAGCTTTAGCAAACCTCACAACTTGCGCTGGTGCTTAACATTTTATAAAATATACCAACCAGCTAACTAAAGGTAAGCCGATGATAAATCGTCCCGTTCTGGTTCTTAACAACAACTACGAGCCGCTTAACATCTGCCGTGTAAAAAGAGCCGTCCCGCTTATCTACCTGGGTAAGGCAGAAATGGTAGAAAACGGCGTCGGTTTTATTCGTACCAGCAGAGATAGCTTTGCCGTGCCTACCATAATCCGCCTCCACTACATTATAAAACGCCCGCATCCCCAGAGAAGGTTGACCCGCATTGCGATATTCAACCGCGATAGTTTTACCTGCCAGTACTGCGGTAAGAAGAACCAACCGTTAACCCTGGATCACGTGGTCCCCCGCTATCAGGGAGGCGACCATACCTGGGAGAATGTGGTCAGTGCCTGTAATCACTGCAACCGCCGTAAAGCCGGCAGAACTCCTAAACAGGCGGGGATGGAACTTTTAAACAAACCGAAACGCCCTGATAGCAGGTTGCCTTTCCGCATACCACCGAACTACCTGGATACGATGACCAACTGGCATAAGTATCTACCGCAATAGCGTTTATCCAGCTAGATTACCGCCTACTTTCATCCCGGTTTAGGATAGTAAGTATCCGTCAGGATTCGGTTTCTTTTCTTTCTGCGCCAGGCTTACTCTTCCTATCTTTCTTACCAGTTTCTATTTTTAGCTTATCAATATGTATTTCCGCAGTGGCGCCGCTGGCATATTCAACCGATACCATCTCTTCCAGAGGGTTTGTTCCGATAACAGTGGCTTCGCCCATATCAGTCCACACCGTCTTTCCTTCTTTGGGCATTTTTTCATTCATGCTGCGATACTGTTCGTATTCGTAGCCCAGGCAGCAGAGCAGTCGCCCGCAGGTGCCGGATATCTTCATTGAACTCAAGGGCAGGTTCTGTTCTTTGGCCATTTTTATTGAAACCGGCGAAAACTCAGTTAGAAAACTCTGACAGCACAGGTTACGGCCGCAGCGCCCATAGCCTCCTATTAGCTTAGCTTCATCTCTGGGCCCTACCTGTCTTAGTTCTACTCTTACCTTAAGAATTCTTGCCAATTCCCTAACCAGTTCTCTGAAATCAACTCTCTGTTCGGCACCGAAATAGATGGTTACCCGGCTGTTATCCAGGTTATAATCGGCGGTTATCAGTTTCATCGGCAGTTTCAATTCTCTCACCAGCCGGCTGCACTCGTTCAATGCTTTCTCTTCCTTCTCTTCGGCATCTCGGCCGTGTTCTATATCTTCCTCGGTAGCTTTTTTGACCACGCTTTTAAGGGGCTTATTTATTTCATTCTCCATTATTTCGGTCGGCGCCATCACCACCTGCCCCAATACCTGTCCCCGGTTGGTATCCACCACGACTATATCGCCGATACTTAATTCTATTCCCGACGGGTTGAAATAATAAACCCTGCCCGCTTTTCTGTATCTTATACCAACAACGTTTGCCATTTTCTATATAACCACACCTTTCTTAAGCGGTATGTTTAACATCAATACTTCCAGCGCCAGTTGTGGGCTGGCGTTTATCTTAAGTTTTCGTTCGGTTTCTATAATATTTGCTATTGCTTCTCGTACCTCATCGACAGTAAATTCTTTTGATAGTAGAGCAAGTTCTTCTTCCAGGTCTTTGTTTACTATATCATTATTGATCCCCATCTTTAATAACATCATATCACGCCATAGATCCAGCCATATTTCTATCATATCCCAAACCTCTTCTCGTTCCTTGCCGAACTGCCCGACAAGTTGAGCTGCATAACCGAAGCGTTCCTCGTAATCACCATTTATCAAGGATATAGCTTTTTCAATATATCGCCTGCGTTTCTCCATCAGACCGTCATTCCCGGTAGCTTCTATCGCCCAACCAATCCTTCCATGACTTAACTTAGAAATCAGTTCAGCCTTTTCTTCCGGGACTCCCCGGCTCTTTAGTTCTTTCTCTATCTCTATGTTAGTGACCGGAAAAAGTTCTACACGCTGGCAGCGAGATGTTATAGTCTCCGGCAACCTGCTTTCGTTAACCGCCAACAGCATGAATATCAACTTATCCGTGGGTTCCTCAAGCGTCTTTAAAAAACAGTTGGCGGCACCCAGAGACATATTTTCAGCGCCGTCTATAATTATTACTCTGGTTTCACCTTCATAGGGCGGCAGACTTGACTCATGCTTTATCCGCTCAATCTGCTCTTTTAATATCATTGTTCTGGGAAACGGCTTCAGGTCTTCATCAGATATCAGGTTAACCACCCTGACATCGGCGTGCTTTAGAGCCGCAATGCGCAGGCAGGATTGGCATTTCCCGCAAGGGGTTTCTTTTGTCTGGCAGTTCAGGGCTTGCGCCAGATTTATTGCCAGGGTCATTTTCCCTACATTAGGCAGCCCCAGCAATAAATAGGCATGTGCTAGTTTACCTTCTTCAATGCTTTTTTTAAAGAAGCGCAGCGCCTTTTCATGCCCTATCACCTGCCACATTTACTTTTTACCTGTCAATCCAGGATATCCAGACGGCTTAGGTCCTCGCAGGTTTCCCTTCTGCGTATCAGTCGCGCCTCTCCTTTGTTCAGCAGCACTATAGCCGGCTTAAGTGAGACGTTATAATTACTGGCCATTGCCAGGCAATAAGCACCGCAATCCGGTATAGCGATAATATCACCATTTTCTACTTGTGGTAATCTTATATCCGCTGCCAGAATATCCCCGGATTCGCAATATTTACCAGCGATGGTAACTTCCTGATGTTCCTTCTGAGTCATTTTGTTTGCCACTACCGCTTCGTACTTCGCTCCGTAAAGAGCCGGCCTTATATTATCTGCCATACCGCCGTCAACCGAGACATAACGTCGGATACCCGCTATATCCTTAATTGTACCTACCCTGTACAGAGCGACTCCCGATTGCCCGATTAAAGACCTGCCCGGCTCTATGGCAAGAGAGGGAGGTTCTATTTTCCTCTCCCGGCACTTTTCCACCAGGCTTGAAACTATTACCCTGGCATATTCGGATATATCAGGCGCCGGAGAGTTAACTTCATACTGAATGGCAAAACCGCCACCTATATTTAGTTCCTCCGTTTCAAGACCATATCTTTCCTGCATATCGGCTACAAAATCTACAATTAGCTCAATAGCTTCCTGATACGGCTGCGTTTCAAATATCTGCGAACCGATATGAAAATGGAAGCCCACCAGGCTCAAACTGGGCGCCGCCATCGCCTGGGCTACAGCATCGGCGGCATCAAATAGAGCAAACCCAAACTTAGAGTCAAACTTACCCGTTGTAATATGCTTATGGGTATGCGGGTCAACACCTGGAGTAATCCTCAGGAGTATATCGGGTATATGCCCTGTCTCATCGGCTATTTCTACCAGCATCTTTAACTCATCTTGGTTATCGACCACTATCCGCCCCACATGCTGCCTCATCGCTTGCCTTAATTCTTCTCCCGTCTTATTGTTGCCGTGGAAATAAACCATATCCATCGGAAAATCAACGGATTCGGCAATAGCCAGCTCTCCCCCGGATACCACGTCCAGCCCCAGCCCTTCATCTTTTATGATGCCGAGAAGTGCCCTGTTCAAGAATGCCTTGCCGGCATAAGCTACGGTGGTATCCTCGTAACGCTTGCCGAACTCAGCTTTAAACTGGCGGCACTTATCACGCAGGGTCGCCTCGTCGAAGATATATAGCGGCGTGCCGAACTGGCCAGCCAGCTCTAAAACATCGCAACCACCTATTATAAGGTGTCCGTTTCTGCCTATTTCGGCTGTCCTGGGAAATAAAACGAGCCTGTCTGCCATTTCCCCTAGATGATACCAGCGACCCTTGTTTTAGTCAATTTGATTGATATCTGGTATTTCATCTGATTATTCGCTTCTCTTTACAGCCCTGCTTTTCTTGGATTAGAATAGGCTATATACCAGACAAATATAAATTGGAGTTTGATATAACAATGATTAAAGCCGTTTTTTTCGATTTCTACCAGACACTGGTCGGTTACGACCCGCCGAGGGAAGAGATAGAGGCCACTATCCTTAAAGGTAACGGAATTTCCATAAAGCCTGAATTATTACAGCTACCCTTTTCTATCGCCGATGCCTTCTTTCACCAGCAGAGCGCCCGCCGCCCTTTCAATAAAATGTCGCCCGAAGAGCAAAAAAAACTCTTCGTAGAATACCAGACACGTCTTCTCTCGGAAGCCGGCATCAAACCGACGATGGAGCTTATTAAAGATATAATCGGCCGCTGGAATAGCTATGGATTTAAACTGGTTCTTTTCGACGACGCCCTTCCCGCCGTCAAATATCTTAATAACGATGGCCTTACCCTGGGGCTTATATCCAATATAGAAAGGGATATCACCCCTCTTTTAGAAGAGCTCGGTTTATCCGAGCTTCTTGAAGTAGTAACCACCTCTCTGGAAACGGGCTATACCAAACCTAACCCGGAAATATTCAAAGCCGCCCTTAAAAAGGCCGGAGTTAAACCCGAAGAATCCGTATTCGTCGGCGACCAGTATGGAGTAGATGTCCTCGGTTCTAAATCGTTAGGTATGAAGGGAATACTTCTAGATCGTAACAATAGCTTCACCGATATTACCGATTGTCCGCGCATAAATAATCTCCTCCAGCTTAAGGATCATCTTGATTAAAGGAGGTTTTATATGGAGATAAAAAGCACCGCCTTCAAGAATAACGAATATATCCCGGCCAGATACACTTGCGATGGTCAGGATATTTCTCCTGAAATTAAGTGGGGCGGCATTCCTGAAAACACCAGGTCTATTGCCCTTATCATGGATGACCCGAACGCTCCCGGCAAAACCTTCTGCCACTGGATAATCTTTAACATACCGCCTGAAAAGGATGGCCTACCCGAAGCGATACCTGTTACAACCGAACTCCCCGATGATACCCGACAGGGAATTAACGATTTCGGCCGCTTCGGCTACGGTGGTCCCTGCCCACCACCCGGCAAGCCCCACCATTATAATTTTAGATTATACGCCCTTGATAGCAAGATTGAACTACCTACCGGGACTAACCAAGATAAAGTACTTGATGCCATAAAGGGCCACATCTTTGCCCAGGCGCAGCTTATCGGTATTTACAAGCGTTAAGTTTTTATCTTTATGCACCGGTCATATCTATTATTTCTACACCTGCTGGCAAATCAAAGGTGCTGTCCGGGATACTGGGGTTTAAGTCTATTTCGGTAAATTCTATTGCTACCGTACCCTCGGGTGATTCAACTTCTATCTTTATAACATAACCTTTTTCAGCAGCCAGCCAGATCTTACCACTTTCACCTTCGGTAGGCGTGTACTCAAAGATGGTGCAGTACTCGCCAGCTATCGTCTCATGGCCGATTATCTCTACACTTTGGCATCCCGTATCGGTATCACAAAGCTCCTGTAGCTCAGCTAGGATTGCCTCATCCGTATAGCCCAGAACATAGAACTGACTAAATAATTCAAATGTCTCGGTACCTCCATCGATATAACCCTCAGCATCATATTTAATCGCCTGGTTGGTGGCTGGGTCATAGATATAAACGAATCCATCCCTGTAAATCATGACCACAGTTATCTCATCTTCGCCAGCTATGATCATAGTCATTTCCATTCTTACCTTATCGCCCTTTTGCCAGTATGTTGCCTCAATTTCACCAGCGCCTAGCACGGCCACATTCATACTATATTTGAAGTTCTCTCCTAACCCGCCGCGGGCAACGGCAACATCATCACTTAAGCTATTAATCTCAATCTGATGGTCTCCAGCCTCGTTAATTACAGCAGTAAAACTCACATTTTCACTGGAATTACCGCTTAGGGTAACACTCTTACCTTCCACTGTTATGCTATCTATCTTAAGTGTTAACTGGTATGTTCCCTGCTGGCCACCGGAATTGGCAACCGTTACCGTAAGGGTAATCTCATCTCCAGCGGTAATCTCGCTCGGCGCAATAGTCAGGTTACTTATCTGGAAGCTAGCTGGCGTTAGCGTGCCTCCATTACCACCCCCTCCTCCACTACTACCACCATCATTTCCGCTGGGACAACCGGCAAACATAGTTCCAGCCACCATTACCATACATAATATAACAAGTAGTTTTTTCATTGTCCCCACCCCTTTGCTTTTTCTTATACGATCTAGTTAATATACATTAAAATACCTAAAATCCTATTTGTCAACCATTTTTTTATTATTTTTGTTACATTACCATATTTTACCGGATTGACTAACAACCGTTTTCTTGCTTGATTTTCCTTTTGATGTTAGTATCATGCCATTATAATTTTTGCACGCTTGGTTTATATTGAATATACTGCTTATAATAATTGCTTGTCTTCTGGGTCTTCTTCTGCTATCACAGATTATATT
>DAOUMG010000109.1:0-13270 GCA_034411935.1 Dehalococcoidaceae bacterium | reverse complement strand
TTTTTCCGATGTATGTACATATTTCGGCCTGGGATCGCCCACCTTGCCCTCCAGCGACGCCATCAGCGCCGTCGATTCGCCGCAGACGAAAGCTCCGCCGCCGCGGTTTATCTTCACTGTGAAATCGAAGCCGCTACCAAGGATGTTTTTCCCCAGCAGACCGTAATCCTCTGCCTGCTTTATGGCTATCTCGGCGTTTTTAACGACTATGGGGTATTCGTTGCGGATATAGATGTAGCCCTCGTTAGCACCGATTGCGTAGGCACCGATTATCATTCCTTCAAGGACGCTGTGGGGATTACCTTCCATAAGGCTTCTGTCCATAAAGGCACCCGGGTCTCCCTCGTCGCAGTTACAGATAATATACTTTATATCTCCCTTCGCATCGCGGCTACTCTGCCACTTGACGCCCGTCGGGAAACCGCCGCCGCCCCTGCCCCTCAAGCCGGAACTTTTTACCTCGTCGATCACTTGCTGCGGTCTTATCTCTCTCAATACCCTGGCTATAGCTTTATAGCCGCCGTATGCCAGGTAATCGTCTATCTTCCTGGGATCTATATAAACGTTGGCCTCTAATACCAGACGTTTCTGCTTTTTATAGAAAGGTACCTCGTTCTCATGAATAACCTTCTCTTTGGTGTCCGGTATCGTAAAGAGAAGCTTTTCTATAATATTTCCTTTAATAATTGTTTCCGAGACGATATCAGGTATGTCGTTTATGGTTACTCGCTGGTATAGTATACCCTCGGGAAAGATAACTACCAGAGGTCCTATCTCGCAGAAACCGTGGCAGCCAGTCATCTTGATATCTACTTTATCCGTAAGCTCTTGCTTCCTCAGCTCGTCTTTAAAAGCTTCGGCAACCTTGGCGCAGCCTATCGCCTGGCAGCCAGGCCCGCAGCATATGCTTATGCAGGGCTTATCCGCCTTCCTTTCGGCAAGTATAGTTTCCCTTCTTGCCTCCAGCTCTTTTTCAGAAGTAAATCTCTCTAAAGCAGCTCTTTTAGCCATATTTAATCGTGCTTCTCCAGTACCGTTTTTACCTTATCGGCAGACATTTGCCCTTCGTATTCTCCATCGACGACTACCAGTGGTCCCAAAGCACAGGCGCCAACGCAGTTTACAGTTTCCAAAGTGTATTTCATGTCATCTGTGGTGGTGCCAGACTTTATGTTAAGTTCCTGCTCCATCCTGTCCAGTATCTTTTCGGCGCCCCTGACATGGCAGGCGGTACCCATGCATACGCAAATAGAATGCTCGCCTTTCGGCTTAAGACTAAAGGCACGGAAAAAGGTGGCTACGCTGTATATATTGGAAAGCGGTTCATTAAGACCTTCGGCTACTCTTATAAGTGCTTCTTTGGGTAAATAATTGAATCTTGCTTGAATATCCTGTAGTATGCCTACTAGCAAACTTTCATCATTATTGTGGCTGCTTATTACCTCGTCTACAACGCTTTCAATCTCTTTAATATCCCGTTTCTTCATTTTGCCTTCTCCAGTAATTCCCCGTATTCCCTGGCTAGACGCTCTTCAATCATTTTAGTAGTATCCTCGGACAGATGGCGGAAACGGCGCTGCAGTTTCATATAATCCTTAATGGGCCTGAGTTTATCTACTTCAAAGTTCACCTTATATTTTCCATTCTCAACTTCATATAGAGGGAAAGCACCCGTTTCGACCGCCAGCCTGCCTATTTTGATTGTCAGGTCCTGGGCGCATCTCCAGCCCGTGGGGCAGACGGAAAGTATGTGTATGTAAGCCGGTCCTTCCGTTTTAATACCCTTTTCAACTTTTTCTATCAGGTCTATGGGGTAACTGGGACAGGCAGTTGCTACATAGGGTATATTGTGTGCCACGGCTATTGCCGGCATGTCTTTCTTCCAGGAAAACTGCCCGATGCTCACCTTTCCTGCCGGTGATGTCGTCGTCGAAGCTCCCAATGGCGTTGCCGAAGAACGCTGTATGCCGGTGTTCATATATGCCTCGTTATCAAAGCAGAGGTATGTAAAATTATGCCCTCTTTCCATTGCTCCCGATAACGCCTGGATACCGATATCCGCGGTACCACCATCACCGGCGATAGCCACCACGTCTATCTTTTCTTTTGCTATTCTCCCCTTGCGCATAAGCGTTTTAAGCCCGGCCTCTATTCCCGAAGCAACAGCGGCGGTATTCTCAAAAAGAGTATGTATCCATGGTAAGCGCCACGATGTATATGGTAGCTGTGAAGCGATAATCTCCATACAGCCTGTGGCGTTAACTATTATCGTGTTCCTCCCCATCGCCTTTGCCGCCTGTCTTACGGCCAGTACCTCTCCGCAGCCAACACAGGCGCGGTGTCCGGATGCAAAGTACTCCTTTTTCGTCAGCAGGCGCGGTATATATATCCCGTAGTTCTCCATTATTCCCTTACTCCGAACATCTCAAACTCATTTTCGCTTCCCTTCTCGGCAAGCTCCCTGCCTCTTGTTACTATTTTTTCAAAGTCTTCAGAGGTTATATCCCGTCCGCCGAGACCACCTATGATACTGACCACTTTAGGTTTCTTCTTTTGAGTATAAAGTGCCGATCTTACTTCGGAGCAAACTGGTCCAGCGGGGCCTCCGAAAGAAAGGCATCTATCTAGCACTATCAGAGTATCGGCTTCTTTTACCGCTTCGCGCAGTTCTTTGAAAGGGAAGGGTCGCCATAATCTCAGGCGTATCAGCCCTATGTCCTGATCTTTGTCCTTCATTCTGTCCACTGCCGTCATTGCCGTTTCACTGAAGCTTCCCATAGTTAAAAGAAGTGTTCTGGCACCTTCGGATTTATAGCTTTCAACTGGTTTATAACTCCTGCCGAAAGCCTTTTCAAATTCATGCCAGCACGTAAGGATATTTTCTTTTGAGTTTTCGATATTTACCTGCTGCGCCTTTTTTGCTTCCGTATATATAAAAGGCGGACCGAAATCACCCATCGCCACCGGTTTGTCTGGGTGTAGCGGCATCGGGTAGCTATTTACCTTTAAAAAGCTTCGTACCTTGTCTTTATCAGGCATCATTATCGGTTCAATCACGTGGGACAGATTGAAGCCATCAAGATGAACCATAACAGGCAGCAGAACATCTTTATCTTCTGCTATCTTAAAAGCGCAGATGGTGTTGTCCACAACCTCCTGGCCGTTCTCAGTGAATATCTGTATCCAACCGGTATCACGGCAGGCCATTGCGTCCGAATGATCTCCCCAGACGCTTAAAGGCGCCGATAAAGCTCTGTTTGCCACTGCCATAACGATTGGCAGGCGCATCGATGATGCTACATAAAGTACTTCATGCATTAGTTCAAGCCCCTGGCCGGCAGTAGCGGTGAAAGTACGTGCTCCGACCGCGGAAGAACCCAGACAGGCGCTTAAGGCAGAGTGCTCCGACTCCACGGGAATGTATTCGGCGTCCAATTCTCCGTTGGCCACCATTTCGGCAAGGTGCTCTACTATGTGAGTCTGAGGTGTTATGGGATAAGCCGCTATTACATCGGCATCAGCCAAACCCACCGTCTCGGCTAGAGCTACGGAGACTTCTATGCCTACCCGTTTAGACATTAGTCTTCCTCCTCCTTCATTACTATCACCCTGGTCGGGCATTCATAAGCGCAGATACCGCAGCCCTTACAGTAATAAAGGTTAGATTCGAAAAAGCCTTCCTTGTTCTGCCCTATACAACCCTCCGGGCAGAATATATAGCACTGGCCACACTTTATACACTTTTTAAAATCATAAACGGGGCGTTGCGAGCGCCAATCTCCGGTTTTATAAGCGCTGGCATTACCGGGCTCTGTAACTATGTAGCCCACGTTTAAATCTTTCCAGGTGAGCTCGCCTTCCGATTTAGCCAATTAACCATGCTCCTTAACTTTTGTATCTTCATAGGCGCGCTTCATAGCGTTTAGATTCCTTTCGGCCAGCCTCCCGAATCTATCGTTCATCGGTTCCGTCATTGATATTATGTCAACCAATCCGGTTGCTTTTAGCAAGGCGCCTATCATTGTTGTGTTGACTATGTTAACGCCCAATATTTCTCGTGCTATCGTATTGGCATCTATGGTGGCGAGTTTCCAGCCGCTGCCGAACTCTTCTTCTATTTCGGCAAAAGGCTTCTTCGTATTTATGACTAAAGTACCGCCCTCCTTAAGCCCCGAAGTTACACTAGCGATATGAATCAGACTGGGATCAAGCACTACTACTATATCGGGCGCGGTAATGCCGGTTCTGGTTCTTACCGGTCTATCCTGCCTGATTCTGTTGAAAGAAAGAACCGGGGCTCCCCTCCTCTCGGGTCCGAAGCTTGGGAATGCCTGGGCATACTTGCCTTCGTCAATAGCCGCTCTGGCTACCAGCTCGGCAGATGTCACCGCTCCCTGGCCACCGCGGCCATGCCACCTTATTTCTATAAGTTGGTTATCTATCATATATCACCGATCCGCAGTACAAGCGCCCCCGGAGCGACTCGAACGCTCGCACCCAGCTCCGGAGGCTGGTGCTCTATCCACCTGAGCTACGAGGGCGCAAAGCAATAATATTTTAGCTTATTAGGAACAATAATTGCAAGAAAGACCTAGTCAGGGTTGTACTTCGGTATTAGAACTATCGTCCGTTATCTGCTGGGAATCTTTCTTGAAGAAAGGTTTCAGCATAGAAGGTACTATAAGAACTGTTACGATACTGACGGCTATTGCCACACCGAAAATATCCCTAGAAATAGCACCGCTCAAAAGGCCGGCGCCGGCGATGATAAGACCTACCTCGCCGCGGGGAATCATACCGATGCCAACTATCATCGCCCCGGTATTTGAAACCTTACCAACCAATTTAGCCGGAAGGTAACAGCCAAGAATTTTACCTGCCGAAGCCAGTACTATAATAACCATTGCCGGAAGTATAACCGCCCAGACCAAACCTAGATCTACCTGCATTCCCATATAGGCGAAAAAGAATGGCGCTAGAAACAGCATTATAGGCCTGGTGCCTTCCAGGATCTGCTCTCTCTCTATTGTAGAAGCAAACATTAAACCCGCCACATAGGCGCCGACCACCGGATGAAGCCCGACCAGGGTAACCAGATATGAGATTAAAATAGCTACAATAAGAGCCAGAACTGGCATGGCGCCCGAGTTTTTAAAGGGATCCAGAATAAAACGGGAAATATACTTGTGCCCGAAGACACCTGTGAATAATAGCGCCAGCCAGACCCCGAATCCGATAAGCCCGGTTTTTATCGCCCCGATTGTGTTAAAATCGCCCGTTTCGGCAACGGAAACTACGATTGAAAGAATAACCAGGCCGATAATATCGTCAACCACCGCGGCTACCAGGATAATCATGCCCTCTTTAGAATTAAGCCGCCCCATATCCATAAGTATCCTGACGGTGATACCGATGCTGGTAGCCGTCAGTATGGCACCTACGAAAAGCCAGCCAGCGGTACCGATATCGGGGAAAAAATACATAGCGGCAAAATATCCTAAAACAAACGGCAGGATAACACCGCCGATGGCAACCAGGGCACCGGTAATACTGTGTTTTAAGAAAGAACGGACATCCGTCTCCAGACCGGCGACAAATAGAAGGGCGATAACGGCGATTTCAGAGATAATCTCCATAGGGTGGAATGATTCCAAGGGGCTGCCGCTTTCGACTAGATAGCCGTCAATGGTGGCGAAGTTTAAAATAACCGGGTCTCCGATTATAGCACCCAGGGCGAAGGGGGAAATGATAATGCCGGCCAGCAGCTCACCGACAATGGCAGGTTGTTTCAGGTAGCGCTCGGCGATTTCACCGCCTATACGAGCTGCCATAAGGACCAGGCCAAAGGTGAGAATCAGTTTAAAATAGATTTCGGCTTCCATAAATATTAGAGCTTAATAAATTTAGCAGATTATACAGATAAAACCAAGTTTATTATAAATCCTAGCTTCGCAAACCAAGTAACCTAGCTCATACCGGCTGAAAAAACGTTATCCAGACCAAATAAAGAAACCTTTAAGCACTAACTAATCCTCTTAGATACCCTAGGGCATGGTAAAATCAACAGTTTCATCGTTTACTTTAACTGTATAGACCTCTCCTGAAATAAAATCGCTATCAAGATTTATATTCCTCTCGAAGAAACCATACACCTGAGCACAGGACTTATCTTTATTCCTTTCAGTGGTTACGCTTATAGTAATAGTATTACCACTGCGCTCGATGGATAACTCATGAAACGAAGTACAGCTATCGGCTAGACCTCCCTTGATATAGACAAATACCTGAGGCGGATATGATTCGGCGATACTGATACTAACCTCGTGGATTGGCGCCTGTTTGATAATAACCGAGCTACAACCACCGATAACCGTTATTGAAAGAGCTAATACGGTGATAATAAGAAGACTGAGGTTTTTCATCAAATAACACTTGGCCCTTTAAACCTTCATATTATAGCATTACACCTTTTTCTTTGCGAGATAATCGACGCCTGCTAAACCTTTCCTTTTATTAATTATTAAAGTAAAATACTGGTACCAGGAGAGGTGTCCGAGTGGTTGATGGTGCCGCTCTCGAAAAGCGGTCTCCGCTGATAGCGGAGCGTGGGTTCGAATCCCACCCTCTCCGCCGGTTTGACTTAAAATAGCCTTCTGCTACACTATAGTGTTTAAGGGAGAGGTGCTGGAGTGGCCTATCAGGCGCGCCTGGAGAGCGCGTGTCGGGTTTACCGACCGTGGGTTCGAATCCCACCCTCTCCGCCATTTATTTTCTTAAGTTTTTATTGAGCATCGTAGTTAGATGATCAAGAACAAAAAAGCAATATCCATAGAAAAATATTTTACTTGCTTATTAAACGAAAAAATCAAACTCTTTGACAGCGGCATAAAACTACCAAACATATAATATTCTATACTTAAGAGGATATAGACAAGTAAAGATTTGTATCACTAAAAAAGCTTGTATATAAGAAATAAATATTCATGGAATTCTTCTCGCAAATTGTTTCGTTATTTACCCTGTGCTAGAATGAAATTGTTTTGACAGATTCCAGAGAAGACCTCAAATACTGGGTTGGTTTCAGCAAGATACCCGGCATCGGACGGGTGAAGCTGGCGCATCTTGAAAAACAGTTCGGTAGTATCAAGAGCGCCTGGGAAGCTCCCATATCTGTTCTCGGGAGCGCCGGACTTGACCAGAAAACATTAAAGAATGTAGATTCGTATCGCTCTGAAATAGACCTTAACGATGAGATAGCCAGGATGAAAAGACTGGGCGTCAGAGCAATGATCCACTATGATAAGGATTACCCATCCCGTTTAAAACAAATATACGATTACCCGCCTGTACTTTATATAAAGGGTTCATTTGCTCCTGAAGACGAATTTTCTCTGGCGGTAGTCGGCACCCGTAGAGCTACGGCTTACGGTCGCCAGGTAACCGATGAGCTGGTAACCGAACTGGCAAGAAGTAGAATAACGATTATCAGCGGACTGGCCAGAGGCATCGATTCCATTGCCCACAGGAGTGCCCTGGAAGCTGGCGGGCGCAGCATCGCCGTGTTCGCCTGCGGCTTGGATTATGTTTATCCGTTAGAAAACACGGGGCTTGCCGAGGAGATTATCAAAAGAGGCGTCGTAGTCAGCGAGCACCCGCTTGGTGTCAAGCCCCGACCGGAGCATTTTCCCCGCCGTAACCGTATTTTAAGTGGTCTCAGCCTGGGTGTACTGGTGGTTGAGGCAGGCAATAAAAGCGGCGCCCTAATTACAGCCAATCTGGCACTGGAACAGAACCGCGAGGTGTTTGCCGTGCCGGGCAGCATATTGTCGCTAGCCAGTAACGGTACTAATAACCTTATAAAGGAAGGCGCCAAGCTGGTAAGTAACTGCTCTGATATCCTGGAAGAACTAAATCTGACTGCCATAGCCAGGCAGCTGGAGCTAAAAGAAATCATCCCTACTTCGGATACGGAATCTTTAATTCTCAAGAAACTAGGTGCCGAACCGTTATATATAGATGAAATATGCCACGACAGCGGCCTGTCGATGGCTCAGGTATCCAGTACGCTGGCGATGATGGAGATTAAAGGCCTGGTGAAACAGGCAAGCTCTATGAATTATATCCTGGCACGCGAGGCCAGGGAGAAATATAGTGTGGAAATAGACTGAAATGCCAACCAAGCAAAAGAAAAGCATAAAAGGTGAAGAAAAGGGCAATCTGGTTATTGTAGAATCACCGGCTAAGGCAAGGACGCTAACCAAGCTCCTGGGGAAAGGTTATATTCTGAAAGCGACGCTGGGGCATATCAGAGATTTGCCTAAAAGCCAGCTGGGCGTCGATGTTGAAAAGGACTTTACTCCTAAGTACGTGGTGGTTAGAAAAAGAGCAAAAGTTATCAATGAACTTAAAAAAATTGCCAGAGAGTCGGGAACGATATATCTGGCCACCGACCCGGATAGAGAGGGCGAAGCTATCGCCTGGCATTTAAAGGAGCTTACCGGACACAATAAGGCTACCTATCGCCGGGTCGTATTTCATGAAATCACCAAGGAAGCTATTGACCATGCCTTTAAAACGACGCGCTCTATCAACATGGAGCTGGTTAACGCTCAGCAGGCGAGGCGAATTCTGGATAGATTGGTTGGCTATAAATTAAGCCCTCTTTTGTGGCGCAAGGTTAGACGCGGTCTTTCTGCCGGGCGGGTTCAATCGGTAGCCGTCAGGATAATCGTTGAGCGTGAGCGGGAGATTGAAAAGTTCGTTTCTGAAGAATATTGGGTTATAGAAGCGGAATTATCACAAAAAACAGAGGGTGAATCGTCACCGTTCAAGGCCTTACTGGTTGGTATTTTGGCTGGAGAAAAGATAAGTATCCATAATGAAAAAGAAGCCATTGATATAAAAGAAAAGCTACTTGAGTCAAAATACCGCGTATACAAAATAAAATCAAAGAAGATAAACCGCAGGCCACCACCGCCTTTCATCACCAGCACCCTTCAGCAGGAAGCCTGGCGGCGGCTGCGCTTTTCAGCCAAGCAGACGATGGCTATCGCCCAGCAGCTCTACGAAGGTTTCCCGGTTGGCGACGAAGGCAGCGTAGGCCTGATAACCTATATGAGAACGGACTCGACACGGGTAGCCAGGCAGGCAGTTAAAGAGGCACGTGATTTTATTTCTCAGAAGTATGGTGATGATTATTTACCACCGCATGCCCGTTCTTTTGCTATTCAGGTAAAAGGGGCACAGGAAGCCCACGAGGCTATCAGACCGACCAAGATATGGCGCCAGCCATCACTAATCAAGCCGTTTCTCAGTAACGAGCAAATGAAACTTTATAAGCTTATCTGGGAAAGAATGGTAGCCAGCCAGATGGCTTCGGCTATCTTTGACAGTATTACAGTTGATATCGAGGCTAAGCACCTAATGCTAAAGGAGAAGTATTTACTGCGTGCCTCTAGTCAAAATAGTATCTTTCAAGGATTTATGGTTCTTTATAGTGAAAACGGAAACAATGATAAAAAGAAAGATTTGGTACTACCACAGCTTGAAGAAAAAGAAGAGCTAAAACTACTAGATGTTTTTACGGAACAGCGCTTTACCCAACCGCCACCGAGGTATACAGAAGCTTCGCTAATCAAGACCCTGGAACAACTGGGCATAGGCAGGCCCAGTACCTACGCTCCTATACTATCCACCATAGTTGATAGAGAGTATATAGCGAAAGTAAATGGTAGCTTTAAACCAACCGAGCTCGGAACGGTAGTTAACGACCTGCTGGTGGAGCACTTTAACGGCATCATAAGCATTGAATTTACGGCTAATATGGAAGATGAACTGGATAAAATCGCCAATGAAGGCTTAAACTGGGTACATGTGGTCAGGGATTTCTATACTCCTTTTGAGAGCGACCTGACTAAAGCTTCGCAATCTATGGAAAAAGTTGAGCTGGCGCCCGAGCAGGTAGAAGAGACCTGTCCGAATTGTAACCAGCCCCTGATTATAAAAACGGGGCGTTATGGTAAATTTCTGGCATGCCCTAAGTACCCGGACTGTAGATTTACCAAGTCTTTTGAAATAAAGACCGGCGCCAGATGTCCCGAATGTGGTAGTGAGCTTGTTGAAAAACTCAGCAGAAAAGGCAAAAGGTTTTATGGCTGCAGTAATTATCCCGAGTGTAGTTACGCGATGAATATGAAACCGCTGTCCAAACCATGCCCCGAATGCGGTAGCTTGATGACGGAATACAGGGGAAAATGGCAAAAGTGTACCAAGTGTCAGCACAGGTCAAAGCTGGAGTCTGAAATCTAATGCAGGATATTTTAAGTAAATATATAGGATATCTTAAGACGGAGCGCAATGCCTCTCCTTATACAATCAGGAACTACCGCCATGATCTGGAAGGCTTTTTTAATTTCTTGAAAAGTAACAAGGTAGAATCGCCGGTTGATGTCGAGCGCCAGCTGCTGCGTCGTTACCTTTCTTTTCTTCTGGAAAAAGGTATCGTTAAAGCCAGTATCGCCCGCCGGCTATCGGCAATCCGTTCGCTTTACCGCTATCTGGTAAGGGAAAAGATAGTGGCTGTAAATCCAGCGGCAACGACTTCTTCCCCCAGGCTGGACAGGCGATTGCCCTCTTTTCTTAACCGGGATGAGATAAATAAGTTAATTGATGCGCCTGACCTGAAAACGGCTAAGGGCAAGCGAGACCGAGCCATATTAGAGCTTATATATGCCTCGGGATTAAGAGTAAGTGAACTGGTTAGCCTGGACCTGAAGCAGGTGTTTATGGAGACAAGAGAACTTCGCGTCTGGGGCAAGGGTTCCAAAGAAAGGTTTGTTTTAATAGGAGAGCCGGCGGTAGCCGCACTTTATAGATATTTAGAAGAAGGCAGGCCGGTTTTACTGGGAGATAAAAAAGGTGAGGCCGTTTTTCTAAACCGCTTCGGGAAGCGCCTGCCCGAGAGAAGAATCCAGAAACTGCTTGACGAGTATGCCCATCTGGCAGGTATAAAAAAGAGGGTGTATCCTCACTTATTACGTCATACCTTTGCCACTCACATGCTTGACGGCGGCGCCGACCTGAGGGTTGTCCAGGAACTCCTGGGGCATTCAAATCTATCTACCACCCAGATATATACCCATGTGACTAAAAGCCAGGCGAAGAAGGTATATCTCTCGGCACATCCGCTGGCAAAGGATGAAAACAAGAAGAATGAATAGGCTTGATAGACTTCGCAGTAAGCTTGCCGAATATAAGCTTGAGTCTATACTGGTATCCAAACCGGAAAACAGGTTTTATCTATCTGGTTTTGATGGCTCGTCGGGCTTTCTTTTTATCAACCGTGGCAGGAATATTTTAGCCACCGATTCTCGTTACCTGGAACAGGCTAAAGAGCAAGCACCGGACTATGAGATTTATCGTATAACCGGTAAGATTAATAAATGGCTCCCCGATTTAGCTAGAGAGACAGGTATAAGCAGCCTCGTTTTTGAGGCGGGCGGTATAACTTTAGGAGAATACGAGGAAATAAAAAGTGTTCTTGAAGATGAAGGTTTGAAATTTATCCCTGGCAATGAAATGGTTGAGAGTTTACGATTATATAAGGAAGCTGATGAAATAAAGAACATTGAAGAAGCAGTAAAGATAAGTGATGCCGCCTTTGACTATATCATGGATAGGATTGATGTCGGTATGACAGAAGAGGATGTCGCCTGGGAAATAGAGGCATATATGAGAAGACATGGCAGCCAACCGCTTCCCTTTTATGTCATAGTGGCTTCAGGTCCCAATTCTGCAAAGGCCCATGCCAGGCCGACCAGGCGACGGATAAAGGCAGGCGAACCTATTATGATAGACTTCGGCGCTAAAATTAACGGCTATAACAGCGACCTCTCCCGTACTATATGCCTCGGTAATCCTGACGATGATTTCATCCGAATTTATAATACCGTACTAAAAGCACAAAGGGAGGCAATGGAAAATATTACCGCTGGTATAAATGGCGGTCAGGCAGACGCTATTGCCCGTGAAGTTATAGTGAGTAGAGGTTACGGAGATGCCTTCGCCCATAGCCTTGGACACGGACTGGGTCTCGAGCCGCACGAAAGCCCCAGGCTGGGACCAGGTTCGGAAGATAAGCTGGAAAACGGTATGGTCTTTACCATAGAGCCGGGAATATATATAACTGGCTGGGGCGGTATTAGAATAGAAGATACTGTTATTATGGAATATGGTAAAATCAGAGTGCTATCAAAGGCGATAAAAAGCAAGTATTAGGAGTTTATATGTCGGGTAGTGACGATATCAGAAAAGGGGCTATAATCGAGCTGGACGGTAAACTGCTGCAGATTATTGAATACCAGCATATAAAAATGAAGCGCACGGCTCTTTTAAGAATAAAACTACGTGATATCCGTGACGGCCATAATATAGAAAGAACATTCCAATCTGGTGAAAAATTCAACAGGGTAAGGCTCGATACCCGCCAGATGCAGTACCTGTATAACGATGGTGATCTGTATTACTTTATGGATGAGGAAACTTTCGAGCAGCTACCTATAAACGAGGGCCAGTTAGGGGAAGCGGCAAACTATCTAAAAGAAGGAATGTCTATTGAGGTATCCAGCTATAATAATGAAGTAATATCCATAGAGCTGCCAATAACAGTAGAGCTAAAAGTTACCAAGACAGAGCCCGGCTTTAAAGGTGATACCGCCACCGCCGGCAATAAACCGGCAATTCTTGAGACAGGCAAAACCATACAGGTACCACTCTTTATAAATGAGGAGGATATAATCAAGGTTGATACTCGCAACGGCCAGTATCTGGAAAGGATTAGCTAGTAATTGATTAAAGCCGACCTCCATATCCACACGGAATATTCGCCGGATTCAACCAACAAGCTGGAAGATATTATCAAACGTTGCCTGGAACTTAAAATAGACTGCATCGCCGTTTCGGATCATGGCACCGCCGAAGGAGCATTAGAGCTTAAAAAAATAGCTCCTTTCAAGGTTATCATCGCCGAAGAAATCCTGACTCCCCATGGTGAAATCATGGGTTTGTTTCTTAAAGAGACTATCCCCAGCGGCCTTTCCGTTGACGATACCATCACACGAATAAGGGAGCAAAACGGGCTGGTTTGCATTCCCCACCCCATTGATGTTTTTAGAGCATCGGCACTTAAACTTGAGGAGATAGAAAGACTGGCCGCCAAAGGCCTGATTGATTTAATGGAAGTGCTAAATGCCCGCACGGTTATTAAGAGATG